>JAKJHA010000214.1 GCA_022704125.1 Verrucomicrobiota bacterium
CGCGACCGCCGGGGATCGCCTGGCCTGCGCGCCAATCAGCAACGCCGATGGCGTTAGCCAGACCTTTGCGCAGACCTTGGCGTGACCAATCCACATAGTCGTCGCTGTCCTTGTTCGGATCGCACACAGCCACCACCCGAACGCCCGGCGTGGCCAGCAGGCCGGGCAGTTCGCGAAGCCCCTGCGTACCGCAACCGATAAGGGCCACGTTCAGCGTATCAGCAGGAGCCGCCTGCCCCGACGCACTGGGCGTGAAGGCAGGCAAGACGTTGAGCGCCGCAGCCGAGACACTGGCTGACTTCAAGAACGCGCGACGATTCATACGATTACTCGCCGTACACGACGGTGGTGGTCTCGTTGTACAGCCAGAGGATGTTCTTCACGTGGTAGTCAACGTGATGCACCTTGCGGATGCCGCCATTGCGCATCGCCTCGCCGATCGTCGCGTCGCCGCTACCGAGGAAGAGGACACCGCCGCTCCACGCTTCACCGCGCTTGAGCGGACGCACGCTGTTATCCACGATGGGATCCGAAACAGCGTGGTTAAAGACCAGAGCGGATTGTACGGTGCCTTTGTTCGGGATAATGCAACCGGACAGAACAAGCGCGCCGACGCAGACGGCGCTCAGAGCAAACAACTTTTTCATGTGAAGTCTCCTGTTGTAAGGCCACGGAATTGTAGCCATCTTTCTGCAAATGATCGTCGCACGTTTGGGCGCGAAAAGCAAGCGTCTGTTCTGAAAAAAGCGACTAATGCGGGTGAAACCCGCAACCCAAGTTAATTAGTTAATTAGTGCATGAGTGCATGAGTCTGTCTGGGAGTGTGCCGCCCCAAAAAACCTCCGTGTTCTCTGTGCCTCTGTGAGAGAAAAAAGCCGAGCCTAAATCCTAAATCCTAAATGCTACCTCCGCGCACAGCGCGGCTGTGCCGTAAGGCACTAACGCACTGCGGCTTGCTTCGGTGGCCGCGCCATCAGCTCGTCGATTACCTTGCCCACGTCTTCTTTGGACATTTTCACTGTAAGACGGCAGTTGGGGCTTGACTCGTCCGCGACCCACTCATTCTCGCCCTTTGTTCCCACCATGCGATATGTCCCGCGCTCAGTGTTGAAGTAGCGATCCAGTTCCCGCACGGCAGCGAGGATCGCCGTCTGATCCCAACTCGGATGCCCCGCGAGGCGATCATAGGTGGTGTCATTCACCTTGTCGCGCGGCGGCAAACGATACGCATAAGCGTCGCGCACCGGATTGCGCGTGTCGAGAAGTTCGGAGACAACGCGTCCGGTGAAGATATAGCGCCCATACTGCCAATCCGAGAACACGATCGGCGTGGGCCATTGATCGAATGTAATCTTGGAGGCCTCCCAATCGCCGGCAGAATTGTGTTCCTTGCCGGTGGGATAGGAACACGCCATGATCACGGCTTTCTTCACTTTCTTCGCCACGAGAGCACGGCCGTCGAGCGGAGAGTACTGGTCGCCCTTTGATTCGAGCAACCGGCGGAGGTTTGTCATAAAGCCCACGGCACACACCACCACGCTGCCGTCCGGCTGGGCGGCGAGCGTCTTACGGAAAACCTCCGTAGCATCCGGTGCCTGCGAACTATCTGCGTATTTGTACCAGCCTTCGTATTTCTGCAGGAGATTGAAGCCGCGCGCGCCGGGCCCGCATACACCCGTATCATGTAACGCACCTACCAACAGGTCCGGGCGTCCGTAGTAGCGGTTCACGATCTCCACCACCGCGAGCCCGGTGTTTCCGCGCGTGCTCTGCACCACCGCCAACAACTCACATTCGCCCGCGTCCGCAAGCGCATGCAGCATCGCCAACGCTCCGATGTCATCGTAGTCGGTGTACATGTCCGTGTCGAAAATCACCTTGACGGGGCCAGCGGCCACCTTCAGCGCGGCACATACCGCCACAGCCATAAGAAAGTTTTTCATCATTCCTGCTCCTAGCTTTTTTCTTTTCTTCCATCGCCTCTCAACCGATGCGGTCTTGGGGCTACACATCAAATACAAAGCGTACACGCATTCACGGCGAGCCTCAGCACACGCCCGTCATTGGATAAAGACCGCGAAACCGCGCTTCGTAAACTTCGCGGAAATCGTCGTCATCGCTGCACCGCCGAACGCGGATTCCTGCGCCACGATTTCACTCCGATAAGTCGGCTTTTCAGCAAGGGCGAGCTTGTCCATGACCGTAGCCGCCGCATCCGTCCACACCGTGAAAAGCGGCTGGATGAAAGCAGACGGCGCGGGACCTGTCAGGCTCACCGTCACCGGCAGCGACGCACCCTCAATCGTGAGGGTCCCGTTGACGACGAGACCATACGTCGCACGTTCGTCTTCCGGATCAGCGACATAGTCGACCTCGAACTTTGCATCTGCGGCGAAGGTGAGGGACGCGCCCACCAGCGGACGCGCGCTCCCGGCCCTAAGCGTACCGTTCGAAACGACCAGCAACGGTCCACCGGAAGCCGCACGCGCCGTGCCGCCGAGATCCCAGACACCGTCGCCGATTTTACTGCTCGTGCCGACCCAAGTCATCGGCAGGCGCGTCGAGAGTGTCACGCCCGGATCTGTCCATATCTGTCCGCCATCTTGAAGGGCCATGCCACGGTTTTCATCGTCGAGTGTAAGCGAACAACCTGGGCGGAAGATGCCCCTCGTCTGTATGGCGAGGGCGTCCGCCGTGAAGGTCGCAGGGTTGCCGCCGAGGTTGCACTCGTTCGTGACAACGAGCGTGCTCAATCCCAAAATGCTTCCCTCCCGGTAGCCGTTCACATGCAGGGAACCGAGGTAGGCGGAATTGTCCGCGACGAACTTGTAGGTCGTCCGGCCCATACAGAAGAGTCGTCCATAGCCGGAAACCGATGCTTCCACGAGGTTGACTCTGAATGCGTCGCCGTTGAAACGGAAATACCCCGTCGGCTGTGTCTTCACCGTGAGATGACCGGCGAAGGTCTGTTCCGTACCGGCCGCATTTCCGCCGCCGAAGGCGATGCCGCCCCCATCGTAGCCTCGGAAGTCGTTGCACGTGAAGAGGGTCTGCTTAATCACGTACTGCTTGGCGTTATCGATAGTCTGATACGGATTGAAGAGCGTGAGGGATTCACCCGGAAAGTCGTAGGTCCCGCCATCTGGGCCGCCACGGCGCACGTCGCGTCCCTGCACACAATAGTGCTCACCGGCGTGGACTTCTTGCCCGTCCGACCAGTGTGACGCTGTCAGACAGAAAGCCGGACTGCCGTCCACGGCGTGTACATACGGCACCGTCTTCAGATACACCGTCTGCATCCCGTCCACCGTCTGCACCTCAATGCCCTCTACACCGATACCATGCCAAAAGTCCGCGATTTCGAAATCGTCCGCCGTCACCGTCCCGGATGCGACGGGAATCGTGGCCACAGCGAGCCGATTCGTGGCGACAGGATTATTCAGAAAGATCGACATCTTTCCTTCGAGTGCGAAAGTGCCGCGGAAATCCACGCAACCCGTCGCCCCGGAAACCGACGCATTAATGAGCAACTTCCCGCTCTTGCCGGTGAAGTTGTAGACGGCAGGACGGAAATCGGGTGCAGCCACTTCGAGCGTGGCATCGCGGTTGAGTGTGAACGTGGAGGTTTCCGCCATGGTGAACCCATTCGTGAGCGAGAGCTTACCGTTCACGATAAGCCCGGGAGCCGAGAACGCGCCACCGTAGCGCAACGTAGAACCGCCGGTGATAGTAAGAGGCCCGTTACCGGTGATCGGCGCGAGGATCGTACTCGTGCGGCCGATCAAAAATGTCGCGCCGTTAGGATCCTCCATCGTGATGCCACGTGTAGCGGGAATGCACAGGTCGGAAGTGATAACAAATCTGGCCCCGTTCACGAGCCTGATCGAGGCAGCGTCCGGTGCAGACAGTTCCCCTCCCAGCGCGTCCCTGTGGTTAAGCGTCATCTGAAGGTTATCGAAAAGCCAGCCGCCGAGGTAATTCACGTTTGCGCCGCCCACTGCCATTGCCCCCGGCCCCTTGAACGTAAGCCCTGTCCCCTCCGCGCCCGTAAACGCTTGGGCTGTCTCAATAACGCGAATGGGGCCTGGCGTCCAATACAAAAACGGATCACTCAAAGGCGAGTATACGGTAACCGTGCCGCCAAGCCAGCAGGTATAGTTCACCCCCACGGCGATCTGCCCCCCGTATAGATTCAGGTTGTTGATATAGATACGTCCGCCTGCACCCATATCAGCCCGTTTCGTGCGCAGTGTGATGTCGCCCTTCGAGGAAAAGTTTGTGGCGCCGAGCGTGAGCGACCTACCAGCGAACGTGCGCGTGGTACCGTCATTCGGCGTACGCATCTGCCGATTGTCCGCGACCTGATAGTCGTGGTCGCCGTCCGGCGCCGCGCCGCTCGACCAGTGAAGCGCGCTCGCAAAAGAGCTCTGCTCGCCTGTGTCCGTTGCTGTCAGAGTCACATATTCGGCATGCGCCGCAACCGCCACAATCCCCACTGCGGCGGCCATGACTGTATTGAAGAGCAACGAGCCACCCCGCGTCAGACCCGATCTGCGTGTTTTCGTGACTGAACTTGCCATCTCCACCTCATTTCCGTGGTTGACACCAACTGTGTGGGGAAAGAAAAATTTAACCCCGGGGCCAACGGAGACAGCGTACACCGCCCTACGGCAGATTGTTCCAGCAGTAATCGGTTGATGACGGAGTATGCAAAGATTGTGTGCCCGTTCGCCTGGCTTACGAGTGCTGGGAAGGAGGAACTATGACGAGCAAACGCTCGCTCCTCCCACCACTTCGCATTTGAGTGTTGAAAGTTGAGCGTTGAGCGTTTG
>JAKJHA010000215.1 GCA_022704125.1 Verrucomicrobiota bacterium
GATTCCCGCCGACCGCGTCAGGATCGTCGCCCCGAGACACCTGCGCTGCCGCTTGAGATCCGTGTGTTGCCCGAGCAGAAGGCGCTGGGAGCGGTCATCCGCCGCATCCAGACATCCCACCGCGCGTATCCGCTGCGCGACATTGCTTCGCTTTTCTTAGACAACCCCGCTTCGTGTCTGATCCGCATCGAGCCGTTGAAGGATCAACAGGTACCGCTCTTCCAATGCAAGGTGTGCGGCATGCCCGCTCTTTCGGAAGAGGAGATTCGCACGCATCTGGTCAGCCGTCACATGGATGACTTTTTTGATGTGGAAGAGGTAGCGTGCGAACCGCCCACCGGTGCGTTTGTGTGTGTTGCGCGCTGCGGCATGAGCGGCGAATTGCTGGGACCGCCGAACCACCACAGTTTCAACAGCAAAGTGCAGGAGATGCTGCGGACGCGCTACGCAACGATGAGCGAGGAGACATATCGTTCGCGCATCGAGACTGTGCGCGACGCCGAGGTTATCGAAGCGTGGCGTCAGCAGTGTACCAAGAAAAAGATCTACCGCCGCAAAGGGGCCGCACCTACGGTGGCTGAGCCGGTTGATGCAGCGGATGCCGCCGAAACAGATGCAGACGCCGAAGCGAATGCCGAGCCCGCGCCCAAGGCCCCGGCTATGGAGCGAGATATTGCCGAGTTGGTCTTCCTGCGCGAGATTCTGCCGGAACAGATCGCGAGCGTGCGCCATCTGATCTGCACGGCGGCGATCGGCATGCAGACGCCGAGCCGTCCGTTGTACTTTGCATTGAGAGACATGCTGCAGCGCGAACGTCGTTTCCCTGCATCGTTGTTCTTTGCTCTGCGCGGAGCCTTCCGCCATCGTAAGCTGCACCTGTTCCGTGTGAATGACTCCAAGGGGCCGGACTTCGTGATGCTTAAGGCACCGACAGCGCTGGACCCATCGCACGCCGTGCAGACATTGCGCGATGTGTTGACCTATGTCAACGAACACCCCGGTTGCACCAAGGCGGAAATGGTCGCTGCGATTGCGGACAATGATGAAGAGAGGATCAAGGAAACGCTCGTTCAACTCATGTGGCTGGTCGAACGCGGCCACGTCGTCGAGTTCTATAACGACGTCCTGAGCGGTCCGCTCGATTATCCTGTTTTCCGTTTACTGCCCGGCGAGAAACAAGCCGGCGGACAACAGGGAGGAGGACGCCCGCAACGAACGACGGCGGATCAAACGCCCGCACCGGAGGCCAAGCCGGAAAAAGCTAAACCGGAGTCTGACGCCACGCAAGAGGCTGCGCCGGAGGTTGCGCAAGAAGCTGAGCAACCGGAGGTTGAGACCGCGCCAGCCGCAGAGGCTGCGCCGGAAGAAGCGGAGGCCGTGACGGAGCAAGAGAGCAGCGAGCCGAAGGCCAAGGCCGATGAACCGGAAGCGAAGGCCGCGCCAGAGGTTAACGTGGAAGCCGCACCGAAAGTCGCGCAAGAGACTGAACCGAAAGTTGAGGCGGCACCGGAGAGTGCACTGGAGGCCGAGGCCGCACCAGAGCCTGAACCTGCGGAGGCCGATCCGAAGGCGGATGCGTCGGCGACGTAAGCCCGATCCGAATGCAGGAATGCTCGCCCCCGCCCTGCGGCCTGGGCTCGCGAAGCGCCGGTCAAGCGCCTGCTTGACCGGCGGCATGAACGCCGCCTTCCCTCTTCTGTGAACGCCGAACGCAGAAGTGAGAAACGCTCAACTTTCAACCTAAAAAGAGTTGGGCGTGCGGATTTTGAGCAAGGCCTTTAAACATTGGCTTTCGCTGAGATCCGCGCTGCACCTATTTGGTGCAAGACGCAACTTCTGATTGATACCACGAACGGCACTAAACAAACGAAAACGGAGCCATGCCTTTCCGTGTCCTGCGTTCCGTGGTTAAACAATCGATCCCGATTTGGATGAAACCATGAAACCTTGAAACCAGAAACCTTGAAACCAGAAACCTTGAAACCAGAAACCTTGAAACCAAGGAGAGTTGAAGATTCAACTGCTCTTTTTAGGTTCAATCACCACGCGTCGGCCTGTAACGGTCAGTCGGTTTTCGGAAAGCAGTCGCAACGCTTCAGGATATGCGCGGTGCTCTTCGACTTGGATGCGCGCATGCAACGACTCGGAAGTGTCATCCTCTAACACCGGCACACTGCGCTGAATGATGATCGGCCCAGTATCCGTGCCGGCATCCACAAAGTGTACCGTGCAACCGGCCACCTTGGCCCCGTACTCCAGCGCCTGCGTCCACGCCTGCAAGCCGGGAAAGGCCGGCAATAGCGCGGGATGGATATTGAGCACTCGGTTCGGGAAGGCCGCGAGAAGTCCCGGCTTCACGATCCGCATGAAACCAGCGAGGACCACCGTATCAACGTCGGCGTCCCGCAACACCTGGATACAACGCTGCTCAGCCGCGCCATCCAGTTTGGTTTTGAAGGGGGCGCAATCCAGCCAATCGCAAGGAATCCCATGCTTGCGGGCACGTTCAAGAATGCGGGCGTCCGGCACATCGGCAAGGACGAGACGTACCTCGGCGTTCAGGGTACCGGCGGCGATCGCATCCAATATCGACTGCATGTTCGAGCCAGAGCCGGAGCCCAGCACACCAAGTTTCAAGCGGGTGGAAGAGGTCGTTTGCATGGTAGAAGAGTAATACAAGGAAGCGTCGCTTCCAAGCCGAAAACAAAAAAAGCGACCGGCGGCGCATGGCTGCCGGTCGCAAAACGAGAAGGGCCGAATTACTTCTTCAGCGCACCTTCCAGCTTCTTCTGCGCATCGCTGGTGGCCTTCTCGGCATCCTTAGCGGCAGAATCAGCCGCCTTCTCAACGGACTTAGCGGCCTTGTCAACCTTGTCGCCCACCGTCTCTTCCTTCTTGCAGCCGACAAACGCGAACATCGCGACGGCCATGACCGTAACCATCAACAGGCTCTTCATGTGAACTCCTTTCAACCGTGCCGAATTAGCACAGATTTGTTTCCTTCCTCTCGGAAGTGGGAAAGAGGGTAACAAAAATGGTCATACGAGACAAGCAGGAGTTGAGCCAATTTCTCAGTAGCGCAGCAACGGCAGCAGACTCCCCTTTTCGTCGGCGGGTACAGAGATGTCGCGGACACGCTCCCACGCGACTTCACGCGCCGACGCTTGGCCCGGAAAGAGATAACGGTGCGGGTGGCGTGTCATGAACACCCACATGGCATCGGTCGTGACGCTGTTCTCCGCCACACCCACCACGCCGTAAGGATGAACGCCGAGTGCTTGAGCCACCGCCTTGCACAACGGCAGCAGGTCCACATGCCAGTTGCTGACATGCATCGCCAGAATGCCGTCCTCTTCGAGCCGTTCAAAATAGAGCCGGAACGCCTCCAGCGTCGCCAAATGGTAAGGCACCGCGTCCCCACTGTATGCATCGATCATCAGAATGTCGTAACGCGGATCACCGGCCGCCTGCTCACGTTCCAGCATCTTACGCGCATCGCCGGGTACCAAGTCGATGCGCATCGGCGCGTCGTTCAGAAATGAGAAGTATCGCGGCGCACCGGCCACCTGAATCATCAGCGGGTTGATCTCATAAAAGCGGAATAGGTCTTGGGGTCTCCCGTAGCTGGCCAGACAGCCCGCGCCAAGCCCCACGACCCCCACCTTCACACCGCGTCCCTCCCGATAAACGGGATGCGACGAGAACGCGATACCGCCTCCGGTCGCGCCATAGTATGAAGTGCCGCGTCCGGCGAAAAGCGGCGACCTGACTTGCAGGCCGTGTGTGGTTTGTCCGCACCACAGGTAATGCACAGGCAGCGCACCGGCCTGACCGAACAACTCCAGCGTCTGCGTCACCCGCACGGTCCCGTAGAAGTTGCGTGCCTGAAAGAGCGTGTTCGATGCCGTACGACGCGACATGACACCGAACAGGGCCAGCCACAGTGCGGCACAACACACCGCAAACACAGGACGCACCGTGTTCAGACGCCTCAACCGCTGCGGCCAAGGCAGCCGCAGGGCCAACAGCAACGCGCACAGAGTCAGCGCCAACGGATATTCGGTCACGCACGTGAACACGCGCGGCGCTACGAGCGATGCCAGCAGCCCCCCCGCCGCACCGCCTGCCGCAATCGCCAGATAGTAGCGGCTCAGGCGCACCGTCTCAGGGCGCTCCTCGTACAGCCAGCCGTGCAGCACACTCCCGCCGAAGAAGAGAACGCCCAGACCCGCAGTCGCGTTCGGCAGGAAACTACCGTCCCCCCACTGGCCTTGGACGATCGCCGCCGCGCACAGCGACACAGCCGCAAGGATGATCCCAATTGATGATGTCAGCCAGCGCCACGAAGAGAAACCGACGACATAGCTCAGCAGAAACGCCGAAAGCATCGCGACCCACACCATCGGCAACGGCGTCACATCGGTGAACAGATGCGCAACGATGGCATTCAGCAGAAACGATGTCGCGCCCGGCAACACGTACCAGGTCCAGACCCGCACCGACCGCCGCACCGCCAGATCGTCTGCACCGACTTCCTCCGCCGCCACCGTGCCGCCGCTGTCCCCATCCCGCACAAAGCGACCGAGGCACGCCATCAGCCCGGTATACCCGCACAGGCCGAGCGCCACCGTCCACCATTGGACTGAAAGAGACACGAACGGCTCCAGCACGAACGGATAAACCAACAGTCCGGCGAATGACCCAAAATTTGATACCGCATACAACCGATACACAGAGGCGG
>JAKJHA010000013.1 GCA_022704125.1 Verrucomicrobiota bacterium
GGAAGTGGAGAGTACGTGATGAAGTGTTTGTTTTTGCTTATGGTTGCGGCTGTCTTCACGGCGCAGGGAGCTGACTGGGAGTTTTTCTCGGCACCGCTTTCACCTGATCCCGCCGTGGGGACGGCGGAAGGGGAGGCGCACGTGATCCGTCTGTCTTCGCGACGCAGTTGCGGATGGTGGGAGACCACGGCAGCGGTCGAGCCCGGCCGCGGTGTGCGCTTCACTGGACGCGCCACGATCAAACTGGGGAAGGGCGAGTCGTCGGCGTATAACGACGTGATGATGTATGTGACCTGGTATGATCCGGAGAAGGGTAACCGCAAAGGGGTGTCGTTCTATCAGCGCGACTTTATCTCATACAAGGACACACTCGGTGCGGACGGTGTGATCGTGCGCACCTTCGACCGCACAATGCCGGTTCCCCAAAAATGCAATATGATCCGCATTGATCTCATCTGCAAGTGGCATGAGATGGACGTGCGGTTTGAGACGGTCGCGGCCGTGTCATGCGACCGGCCGAAGCCGCGCGTGGTGCGTTGCGTCTCGGGCAATCCGTATGAAAAAGGCGCCAGTTTCCGCGCTCCGGGATTCGAGAAGACGAAGCCGGGCTGGGATGATCCCGATGCCGTCATCGCGTCGCGGCTCTGGCAGATTGAGTCGTGCCTCACGAACATCTTCGCACATGTGGAGCGTCCGGACATCATTCTCTTCTCGGAGTGTTTCGTGAATACGGGCGGTTCGCCGTGCCCTGAAAAGACCGACGAGTTCGTCCCCGGCGGGCCGTCCTTTGCGCTTGCGTCGAAGTATGCGAAGAAGCACCGCACGTACATCGCGATGAACGTGCGCGAGAAGACGCAGGAGGGCACGCATCACAACACCACGTTCATCGTGGATCGTGCGGGTCAACTGGTGGGCTGCTACCGCAAGGTGACGCTCACGAGCGGCGAATACATGGCGGGGCTTTTGCCGGACGATGATTTCAAGGTGTTCGATCTCGACTTCGGGCGCGTGAGTTGCCTCACATGCTGGGACAACTGGTTTAGCGAATCGGCCAAGTTCCTGCGCCGCAAGGAGGTGGAGCTCATTCTTTTCCCGCTTGCGGGCTGCGCGAACGACCATGTGGAGATCAGCTTCCCGGCACGCGCAATCGATACGGGTATCCCGTTTCTCGTGTCCATGCGCCAGCGACATCTGCCGAACGGCGTGATCGACGCGAAGGGCAACTGGGTGGCGCAGACATTCGAGGACGGCGGGTTCGCCTGGGCGGATATCGATCTTGATGCGCAGCCGCAGACATTTTGGCTTTCCGTGGGGCCGGGCCTCGGTGACGCGCGGAGTCTTTACGTGGATGAGAGCCGTCCCGAACTTTACGAAAAGCAGAACTATGGTTTGCACCGGTAGTTTGAGAGGAGAGGAAATGAAAAGAAGGGCATTTATCAAGAGTGGTATGGCGACAGCGGGAACGTTGGCGATGCCGGCCATCGTGAAGGCCGAGAACGCGGAGCAGAAGATTCGCATGGGCTTCATCGGCGTGGGCAACCGCGGCACGCAGGTGATGCATCTGTTCATGAACTACCCGGACGTGGAGGTGACGGCGCTGTGCGACGTATACGAGCCGTACCTGAAGCGTGACGAAACAGCGTTCGACCCCAAATTCTTGGAGTGGGGCCTGAAAGGACGTCTGCCGATCTTCCTTAAGAAGGATGGCACGCGCCTTCCGCACGAGGTGAAGCTGTTGGACAGCATCCGGGCTGGCCGCTGTAAGCTGTATAAGGACTATCGCGAACTGCTGGCAGACAAGAACGTGGACGCGGTCTTCATCGGCACGCCGGACCACTGGCACGCGATCATGACGATTGACGCCATCAAGGCCGGGAAGGATGTCTACTGCGAGAAGCCGCTCACGGTGACGGTCGCCGAGGGCCGCGCGATGGTGAATGCCGAGAGGGCGTCCAAGCAGGTGTGTTGCACGGGGCTCAACCGTCGTGGCTGCGTGCCTTACCAGAAGCTACGCCAGGAGATTCTCTCGGGCAAGTACGGCACGTTCCGCCATGGCCGCGCCGCGCGCTGTTCGAACATCTTCCCCAACGGCATCGGCAAGTGCCCGCCCTCGCAACCACCGAAAGGGATGGACTGGGACGCCTGGCTGGGGCCGCGTGCCTGGCGTGATTACAAGTATACGATCGCGCCGTACTTTTTCCGCTGGCAGATCGACTTCTCAAGCCAGGTGGGCAACTGGGGCGTTCACTACATCGATGCGATGCGCTGGATGCTCGGCGAGACGGCGCCCTGTGCGGTGACGGCTGTGGGCGGGAAGTACTTTACGCCGGATTCCGACGCAACGATTCCCGACACCATGACGTGCTTATTCGAGTTCGCGAGCGGCAAGATGCTCGAGTTCAACGTGTATGAGGGCGGGCCGGCGCGTCCGATTGCGCCCGGTAAAAAGATGAGCGGTGAACTGGAACTCACCTCCGGTGATGCGCGGATCGTCTCCTCGCAGAGCGGCTACGAAATCACGCCCGTGAATCGCCGCGAGTTTATAAACGACCCCGGCGACAAGTTCGAGCCGGTATTCTACCAGTACAAGGAGGCGCTTCTCGACGATGGTTCGGCGGCGAGCAGTACGAACAACGTGATCCGTGACTTTCTGGACCGCATCAAAGATCGCGGAACCTGCCTCTGCTCTCTGGAGGAAGGTCACCGTTCAACCACGTTCGCGCATCTCGCGAACATCGCCTACAAGCTCGGTCGCCGTCTTGAGTGGGATCCAAAGCGTGAAGTGTTCACGAACTGTTCCGAGGCGAACGAGCTGCTACACTACCCGTACCGCGCCGGCTATACGCTGGGGTGAAGGATGCCCTCAATGAAGTGCGTGTTAATTAGTGCGTTGCTTGTTGCGACCGGCATGACGTTCAGTGCGGCCGGTCGCCAGACCTGGGATTTCGAGACCGACAAAGGAAAGTGGGTTACGTGGGGAACGAAGCCGGGAATGGATGCCGCGAAGTTGGCGCGCGCCGTTATGCGGTCCGGAGAAAAACCGCACGGCGGCAAACAGTGCCTCATGGTACGTGACGAATTCGATGACGCATCGCCGTATGCGGTCGTACGCGTCGAAGTCGATGAGACGAAGAGCTATGTGTTCAAGGGTTTTATCCGTTCCGACGGCGACGCTGCGCCGAATCAATGGGTGGGCGTCTCGGCGCTTGGAGAAGGGGATGAGTTCATACGCTGGCTGACAACGCCGAAATTCAAACTTTCAGCCGAATGGCAGGAGTTTTGGCTGGTGCTCAGCGGACTTCCGGCAGGTACGAAGTGTCTTTACCTTGCCGTGAGGCCATCGTTCTACGCGCCGTCATCGTCCACCGGTGTCGTCTATGTGGATGACATTGAGTTCTACGAGCAGGACCCCGTGCAGTTCGACACCAGGGACTACACGAAATGGTTCACGTTCCCGATGAATCCCAAGCGCCAGCCGAAACCGCTCGTGGATGTCGGCGCATCGCTTCTGCATGCGCCTGCGGGGAAGCACGGTTTTGTGCAGTCGAAAAACGGTCACTTTTATTTTGCCGACGGCACCCAGGCGCGGTTCTGGGCGGTGAACATTCATGCGTCAAATGCGCTGTTCCCGTCGCACGATCAAGCCGAGCGCGTGGCGGAAACGCTTGCGCGCAGCGGCATCAATCTCGTGCGTTTTCATCTCACCGAATATGTGCTCATCGATCGCGACAGGCCCGACCGTACAACATTTCTTCCCGATACGGACGAGAGATGGGAGCGCTTCGATTATTTCGTGAAGTGCTTAAAGGACAAAGGCATCTACATCCTGCTCGATTCCGTGACGGGCCTTTCGGCGCGCGGTTTTTCCGATGTCGATGTGCCGCACGGCTCCGAGTACGGCGCGCATCGCCCCTGGGCTTATTTCGAGCCGGCGTTCATCGAACTCGGCAAGCAATACATCAAAGGGCTGCTCACGCATGTGAACAGGTATACCGGCAAAGCGCTCAAGGATGAGCCTGCTGTCGCCATGCTCATGCTCATCAACGAACAGACGATGTTTTTCGATTGGAACTCAAAACCGTGGCCCGCGCATTATCAGGAACTGTTGAGGAAAAAGTTCAATGCGTGGCTCGTTGAGACATACGGTACGCGCGAGGTGCTTGCAAAGGCGTGGACGTCGCCCGACGGACTGTGCGCGCTCAAGGCAGACGAGGACCCCGGCGCAGGCACGGTGAATCCCGTAACGGTGCATGAGATACGCAACGAGGGGGATTGGAAGACAGACAGATCGCCCCCGCGCATACGCGCGACAATCGCGTTTTTCCGCGCGGTGCAGACCGCTTGGCAAAAGGAGATGGTCGGTTTCATCCGTTCACTCGGCTGCGTGCTGCCGGTGGCCGATTCGAACATCTACTACGACATATCCGACCTTGAGACGCAGACGATGATGGACTACACGTCGCAGAACGTGTACTACGATCATGTTCGGCGGCGCAAGGACAAGCGGTCGCTCAACATGGCGAACGTTCCGTCGGTGGAGCGTAATCCGCTGTTCGGTGCCGGACTCATTGAGAACGCCATCGCGATGGTGAAGCTAAACACGAAGCCGGTGACGTCTACCGAGAGCAACATGATGTGGCCGCATGAGTGGCGTTCAAGTTATTTCCTGTCCACTGCGTCGGCAGCCGCGTTGCAGGACTGGGATGCAATGTGTTTCTACTGTTATTTCGGCGGATACGGCTACGACTGGGACAAAGCCGATGCGGCCACCGCTGTGCTCCAGCCCACGGTTGAGTTTAACGATCCCGCGCTCCTCGCCACCATGCCCAATGCGGCGATCATGTATCATCGCCGCGATGTTGCACCGGGGAAGAATCTCGTACAGGTTGTTCCGGCTCAGGACGACATCTATCTTGCGAACGGTAGTCTGCGCAACGGGGCGTTTCCGCTCAACTACGTGCCGTATGTGTCGCGGTATGAGGTCGCGTTCGGCAAACCGGACGGCCGTGCTCAGGCGGTCATCGGCGCATCGGAAAAAGCGTCGTTCGTCTTTTCACGCGCAACGAATAAAAAATCCGGCATCGAACTGGCGCAAGAACTCGATGAGTCTCTCAAAAAGCAGGGGCTTCTCGCACCCGACCGCGGCATTCAGGGCGACAGCCTCGTGAGCGACACCGGCGAAGTGATGCGCGATTTCGGCAAAGGGCTTCTCATCGTCAATACGCCGCGTACACAGGGCTTTACCGGTTTTCCAAAGGGGGAATTGACATTCAGGGATATCAGCGTCACCTCGCGCACGATGTTTACGACGATACTGGTGAGTTCGCTTGATGGCGCGGGACTCGACACGGCGAAAAAGATGCTCCTCACAGTGATCGCGCGTGCGGAGAATGACAAGGACAACATGCAGTATGCCTCATTCGTGAAAGCGCCCAACGGTATGATACGCGGTGAATATCTCACCGTGGCGCATCCGCAGCCGGGCCTCGGCACCGTGCGCGTTGAGCCGACGGACGCTACGGTCCGCTTTAAGACCGGCGGCATGCTTATTGTCACGCCGCTTGCGCCGGATATGAGCGCGCTCTCCGCGCCGATTCAGGTTTCAACGGTTGAGACGGCATCGGCCCCGACGGTGTGGTACCTCATTGAAAGAAAGTGAAGGGCCCCTTCAAGGGAACCGTTCCTTCAGCAACTGGTCCATTGTCACTGAGCGAATCTTCCGTGCTTCGAGAAGCGCGGCAAAACGCTCGGTCTTCTCCACAAATTCCTTCCAGCCGTCCGGTAGCGCACTCGTCCACATGTGCGAAAGCAGTACAAAATACTGACCAGACTTGAGCTTCGCCTCAACCATATCCACTAGCTTCTCTGGCGTGACGTCAGGCCCTTGATCGAAGAAGTACATCGCGTCATATCCCGTGCTCCATCGGGTTGATCCAAACTTTGCCGGGCCGACCCGTGAATCAGCGCCGATGTAACCGAACTCGTCCCCATAAATACGCTTCATCAACAATTGGTTAGGCGCGGGGCTCCATCCGCCGGGCTTCACCCAAATCGTCGGGCGCGGCAGTCCGAAATGGTCAAATCTCTCGCGCGTCATCTTCGCAAGCTCTCGCACCAGATCATCGCACGGCTGGAGCGCGACTTCATCATAGATAACCACATCGGTCTCAGGAAGATTGAGTTTCTCTTTGAGCGGACGACGCCAGAAGTCGAGCAAGTTCATGCCGTCCTTCTTCGGGAGTATGCCAAAGACCTCTGTCCGTCCCGGCAAACCCAGATAGGCGTGCCCGCCGAGGCGAACTGACTTGCCCACAAACACAAGCTGGTTGTCGACAACCTTTGCCCGTACCTTGCGGTTCAGCGGATGCACTGCATCCACGTTACAGGTGAAGTTGACGCGCCGTGACGCAGCATCGAAATCATGAACGAACGGTAATTGGCGTGCTGCTTCAAACGACGCCGCATCGGGATACACGATGGTGTAGATCCAGTGGTTGGGTGTATGGTCCATGAGAACATGGCCACGCCCGGCCAGCTCCTTCAAGCACGCGCCCTGTTCGGCTGTCAGCGACGCAGACACTACGGCGAGCGAGCATCGCATGCCGTGGCGCTCAAATATGCCGCATATCTCCCGCCATTCCGCCGGCGACTTGTTGTCGTCAAGGCGCATCGTAAACGCTGGCGCGGTTTGGCCCAAAGCGACTGTCGCACATACGGAACCGATCAACAGAACTGCATAAACAGCCATTCTTCTCATTGCTGGTGGGTATTTCATTTTCTCGTATCCTCAGAATTCTTTCGCCCTCGGCCGGTTCGTGCGGCACAGGCCGCTGGTCGGCGGGCACGCGAGTCCTCGCACGACAAACAGAACGACAGCTTGGCATACAGGTGGGGGTTAGGCAAGGAGAAACCAACCGCGATTACAAAAAATACTGGAGGCCGCTTGACAGTCTGTACGCGAATCGGATAACTTATACGTTCTATTCGTTCCGGTGGGAAGGTTTCCGGAGTTGACGAATTCCTCATCGATGAAGGATCATAACATGGATGCGTATGCGGTTTTAGAAACCGGTGGCAAGCAGTATCGCGTGGCCGCGGGTGACACGGTTGAGATCGAGCGTTTGGATGCCGAGGCCGGGCAGGACGTGGAACTGGAAACGGTTCTGGCTTGTTCTGACGGCACCGAGTTGAAGATCGGTATGCCGTATGTGAAGGGCGCGAAGGTGACTTTGACCATCGTCGGCCACAAGCGCGGTAAGAAAGTGATCAATTTCAAAAAGAAGCGCCGTAAGGGTTACGCCCGCAGGGTCGGACACCGTCAGGAGTTGACGGTCGCGACGGTCAAGGCGATCGCCTAAACAGAGGAGTGTGAGTTATGGCAGGTGCAGCATCAAGGAACGGGCGTGACAGTAACGCCAAACGTTTGGGCGTCAAGCGCTATGATGGACAGGTTATTCGGGCGGGGTCGATCATTGCCCGTCAGCGTGGAACTAAGATCCATCCCGGCGAGAATGTCGGCTGTGGACGTGATTTCACCCTGTTCGCGCTGATCGACGGCGTCGTGAAATTCCAGAAAGAAGGCAAGATCGTCAGCGTGTTCCCAGTCGCCGAAGCGGCGGAGTGAGCGTGACGTTTCCTTGTGATTCCTTTGCCGCCGCTCTGGCGTGCGAAGGCCGACGGCACCCTTGGCGGTGCCGTTTTGCGTCTAGGGCGGACGCGTGAAGTGAGACCGTGAAAACACGTACGTTTATAGACCAGGTAACAGTCCAAGTACGGGCTGGTAAGGGCGGCGACGGCAGCAACAGTTTCCGGCGCGAGGCGTTCGTGCCGGAGGGCGGCCCAGATGGCGGCGACGGCGGCCGCGGTGGCCATGTGATTTTCCGCGGCAGCCACGACGTCAACTCTCTGGTCGCGATCTACTTTTCCCCGCTGCTGTTCGCCGAGGACGGCGTGCCTGGGCGCGGCCAAAAAATGTACGGGCGCGCTGGAAGCGATCTGCTCGTTCCGGTACCGTGCGGCACCTCGGTTTTCGACGCCGAGACGAACGAACTGGTCGCGGATGTCGTGGAAGACGGGCAGGAGGTTATCATTGCGCGCGGCGGCGAGGGGGGCCTCGGCAACGTCCATTTCAAAACCTCGACCCATCAGGCGCCGACCGAATACACGCCCGGTGAGCCGGGCGAGGAGTTCCGGCTGCGGCTGGAGTTGAAGACCGTCGCGGATGCCGGCTTGCTCGGCTTCCCCAACGCCGGCAAATCCTCGTTGCTCGCGTGTGTCAGCGCGGCCCGACCGAAAATCGCCAGTTATCCGTTCACGACGCTCAACCCGATTGTCGGCACAATCTGCTACCCGGACTTTTCGCAGATCCGTGTGGCCGATGTGCCCGGCATCATTGAGGGCGCGGCATCGGGTGTCGGTCTCGGCACCGATTTCCTCAAGCATATTGCCCGCTCGCGTGTGCTGGTCTATGTTATCGACATGGCCGGTACAGACAACCGCAAGCCTTGGGATGATTACTTTGCGCTACGTCACGAGGTCGGACAGCACGACGCCGAGTTGCTCGAACGCCCCGCCTTGGTGCTCGCCAACAAGATGGACGAGGATGCGGCAGTCACCAACCTGCCGCGTTTCATCAAGGAAACCGGCGTCTCTCCGCTACCGATCTCCGCGCTTGATCCCGGTGATGCGGGCGTGGCCACCTTCAAGCAGCGCCTGTGGGAGTTGCTCAAACCAGTCCCTAAAGGAGCCTGGGAGACGGCTGACGTGCCGCCGGATCATACCGACGACGCGCCAGTCGATCCTGAGGCTGACGCACTGCCGGAGCACGCATTGTCGCGCGCGCCTTTTCTGGATCTGTCTCGTAAGAAGAGCAAGAAGAGAAAGCGTTGAGCCGCCGCCCGGCAGTGGAGTTGGCTTATTGCGACCACCCAGTGGTCGCAATGATGGGTGTAAAAACGGGCGGGAGGATGGGCACCGGGCTACGCGCGGAAACACTCGTGCTCGGAAAGCGGCGTCGCGCGGAATACCGCTTGCCGCCGCACTCCAAATTTTTGGGCCAGAAGACAACCCCCGGCATCAGCCCTGAAGCCCTGAAACCCTGAAACCCGAAAATTGTTCTCGTCCGCTTGACGCCTCGGCTATGATCCGCTAACATTCCCAACACTGATGAAAGCACAAGGTTCCATTATTGTTGTTGTGAACGGCCTGCCCGTTATCGGGCTGGTTACGGACGCTGTATTGTTGGCGTGCCGTGCGGGTTCATAACGAAGCGACTGGATAAGTGCTTTTGTGAACAGAAACCCGCCGGCGGAAACCGCGGCGGGTTTTTGCGTATTCGGGACCGAAAGCAAGTGAGGGAAGTATGAAGGACAAGACAGATACAGACATGTCATCCGCAGAGAAGCAGCCACTCAGGTCGGGCGCGCAGTGCGTGATCGATGGACTTGTAAAAGCGGGTTGCGAGGTGCTCTTTGGGTATCCTGGGGGCGCAGTCCTCGATATCTTCAACTGTCTCTACGAGGCACCGTTCAACTTCGTTCTCTCGCGCCACGAGCAGGGCGCTGTCCACATGGCGGACGGCTACGCCCGCGCCACCGGCAAGCCCGGATGCTGTCTGGTGACCTCGGGACCTGGTGCCACCAATACCGTGACTGGTTTGGCCACGGCCTATATGGACGGCGTTCCGTTGGTGTGTATCACCGGACAGGTGGCGCTCGACATGATCGGCAACGACGCCTTTCAGGAGGCCGACGTGGTCGGTATCACGCGTCCGGTCACCAAGCATAACTTCCTTGTGCGCAGTGCGGACGATCTGCCCGGTATCATCGCCAAAGCCTTCTATATCGCCACGACAGGCAAGCCCGGTCCCGTGGTGATCGACATCCCCAAGAACGTCCAGAAGCAGATGACGGCGGCACTGACGCCCGAGACAGTGGTCATGCGGTCCTACCGTCCCGATGTGCCAATCAACGCGGCGGAGATCGCGCAGTTTGCCGAGTTGATTAACAACGCATCGCGGCCGCTGCTTTACGTGGGCGGTGGCGCGATCAGCGGCAACGCGGCTGAGGCGCTCGCGCAGTTAGCGCACAAGGCTAACATCCCCGTGACCACGACGCTCATGGCACTCGGCATTTTTCCTGAGACCGATCCGCTCTCGCTCCACATGCTGGGCATGCACGGCAGCGTGGCCGCCAACTATGCGGTGGATCATTGCGATCTGCTGATCGCGGCCGGTGCGCGTTTCGACGACCGGGTGACCGGCAAGATCTCGGCATTTGCGAACAAAGCGACCATCGTGCACATCGATATCGACCGCTCTTCAATCAGCAAGAGCGTGCGCTCCGACCTCGGCGTGCACGGTTATGTCAAGCCGGTGCTGGAGGCGGTGTTGCCGCTCGTAAAACCGGCCGAGCACACCGAGTGGCTTGAGAAGGTGAACCGCTGGAAGGAGCGCTTCCCGTTCACCTACCCGAAGAATGATGATGCGCTGATGCCGCAGTTCGTGATCGAGCAAATCGATGCGGTCAGTGAGGGCAAGGCAGTGGTGGTGACCGACGTGGGCCAGAACCAGATGTGGGCTGCGCAGTTTTTCCGCTACACGCGTCCGCGCAACTTCATCACGTCAGGCGGTCTCGGCACGATGGGCTTCGGGTTGCCGGCCGCGATTGGTGCGCAGTTCGGGCGGCGCGGCGCGCCTGTGGTCTGTGTGACCGGCGACGGCGGCGTGCAGATGAACTTTCAGGAACTCGTGGTGGCGGTGGAGCATCAGATACCGGTCGTGGTGGTCATCCTGAACAACGGGTTCCTCGGCATGGTGCGCCAGTGGCAGGAATTGTTTTACGATCGCCGCTACTCGGGCGTGGTGCTTAGCCAGAAGGGCCGCGCACCCAACGAACAGGTTGCGGAGACGTCGGGCTATCTGCCGGACTTCATCAAGATGGCCGAGGCGCACGGCGCGTGTGCCCGGCGGGTCTTTAAGGAAGAAGAGGTTGGCCCGGCCTTGCGCGAAGCGTTGGCCAGCGGCAAGACGTGGGTGATCGAGTGCATCGTAGCACCCGAGGCCAACGTGTTCCCTATGATCCCGCCCGGTGCGCATGTGGCGGAGATCATCAACCGCACGGTGTAGGCGGCGAAGGGATTGAGGTCTTTAACGTTCGAACATCCGGATGAAAAGTATGAAGCATATCATCAATTGTCTTGTGGAGAACCAACCCGGCGTGCTGGCGCGTATTGTGGGGTTGATCTCGGGGCGCGGCTACAATATCGAAACGCTCAATGTGGGGCCCACCGAGGACCCGACCGTCTCCAAGATGACGATCGTGGTGCCGGGAGACAGCCACGTCATTGAGCAGGTGACTCATCAGTTGTCCAAGCAGATTGATGTGATCGAAGTGGTGAACATGACCAATCGCCGCCACTTGGATCGTGAGTTGATTCTGGTGCGCGTCGCGACCGAGAGCCACAACGCGCGCGCCGAGATCGTGGATCTGGCAGCGCTCTTCAGGGGACATGTGGTGTCCGTGCAAGAGGACTCGGTGACGATCCAGATGGTCGGCAATCAGGAGACTGTGGCCGACTTCTTGTGCTTGATGAAGCCCTATTCCATTGTGGATATCTCGCGCACTGGCGTGATCGCAGTAGGACGCGAGGCGCCGGGGGCGTCCGCCGCGAAAGGGTGATGCCGCCATGTCCCCGTCGCTCCGGTTTGCGCTGCTCGGTCATCCGGTGGAGCACTCGCTTTCGCCGGTCATGCACGAGGCCTCGTTTCGGGCGCTCGGCATCGATGCGTCGTATGACTGCATGGATGTCGCGCCCGAGGCGCTGGGCGCATGTTTGGCGGCGTGCCGACGCGAGGGCTATGCCGGCTTGAATGTGACGGTTCCTCACAAGACGGCCGTGTTGGACTGGATGGATCATCTCGATGCCTCAGCACGTCTCTACGGTGCCGTGAACACGGTGCGCATCGATGCCGCCGGACTTACCGGCGTCAACACCGACGCAGAGGGTTTTCTTGAGGATCTTGCTGTGAACTACCGCCGCTCGCCCGAGGCGGCGCGTGTGATGATTCTTGGATGTGGCGGCGCTGGCCGCACATTGGCGATTGCCTGTGCACACTGCGGGGCCGCCGAGATCGCGCTGGCCAACCGGACACTGGCCAAGGCTGAGCAAGTGGCGGTAGAGATCGCCGAACACCTGCCCGATGCACCGGCCGAGATCCGCGTACTCGCGTCAGAGCCTGCGGCGTGGAGCGCGGCCTGCCGGGAGGCCGATCTGGTGGTGCAGTGTACGACCACCGGGCTGCATGCCGATGACGCGCCGCTGTTGCCGCCCGAAGCCTTCCGGCGTGGCCAGTTCCTCTACGACATCGTCTATACGCAGCGCGTCACGCCCACGATGCGCTCAGCCCTTGCCGCCGGCGCGGATGCGGTCAACGGCGCGGGCATGCTGGTGTATCAAGGCGCGGCGGCATTCCGCGAGTGGACCGGCCGCGACGCAGACACCGCCGCTATGCGCGCCGCGCTTGATGCGCAGATCTACGGCTCGTGCGCATAAAAAAGACAAATGCTCTTTGGCTACAGGCTGCAGGGCTCTGTTCGTTTTTCTCTCACAGAGGCACAGAGGTGTGGCACGGGCATTTTGCCCGTGTTTCATGCGCGGGACGCCCATGCCACAAGGTTTTTTTGGGGCACTGGGCAATCGGTTAGTGACAGGGGTCATGCGAGTCGAACGCGTATTTTGTGTGTGCGCAGTCGGGAGTGCGGGCGTCCCCGCCCGCAGAACGTTGAGAGTTGAAAGTTTGTTAACGCAGAGGCGCGAAGACGCAGGGATTTTTTACGGGATGGCGGCGTGACCGTAAGTGTGACAAAAGAATTTGGAGTGCGGCGGCAAGCGGTATTCCGCACGACGCCGCTTTTTGAGCACGAGTGGGGCCAGTGTTTCCGCGCGTGGCGCCGGGAGAAAGCGGTGCCGCGACCCCGCGCACAGCGCGGCTCTTGTCACCGCACTCCAAATTTTCCGCCTCCGCCAAGCGCGACACAACAACCATGTCGTTTACGCGCCCGCGTAGCGGGAAATCATGTCAAAAAATGAAACCATGGAACACGGGCAAGATGCCCGTGCCACACCCTTTTGCAAGGCACGTTGTTGCGGGCGAGGACACCCGCCCGACTCTCTGCTCCCCTTTCCGCCGCGGGTTTAAACGCCCAACGCTCAACGTTCAACGCTCAAGCGGTGGACACCGGACGGGAGCAACTCCCTTAGCGCCGACATCACCGAGGTCGACCGTCACGGTCTCCAGCGTGTTCGTCTTGTGAAAGACGGCCTTCATTTTGCGTGTGGCCGGCATGCCCTTGAAGCTTCCGACGCGCGGGCCGACTGATAACGCGCCGTCTTTGAAGGTGCATGTCGTCAGCGCGCCCTTGCCCGAACGGTAGTCGAGGGAGATGCCGTCATCTTCGTAGAGGTCGCCCTTGCCGTCGGCACCCATCCACACATGCAGTTCGACCATCTCGTCCCAGCCTTTGTCCACATGCGCTTTCTTCTCCCACATCGGGATCACCGCGCCCGCGCGCACAAACAGGCTGCCGCCCCACTCCGGCGTCACCTTGACCGCACGTTTGCAAGGGCCGGTCACCAGTTCACCCGTTTTCCAGTCGTGCCACAACCCTTCGGGGATCTGGATCTCCTTCGTGAAAGCGGAAACAAGCAGGTCCGGCCCCAGCAGGTAGGTAGTTACGCACGCATCGTACGCCGGGACATCGGGATAGGCGAACGGCAGTGCGCGCATCACGGGCCACCCGGTACGCGCGGCTTCGGCCGCCGCCGTGTAGAGGTAGGGCATGAGACGGTAACGCAAATGGTTGTAGGCCCTGAACACAGCTACCTTCTCCGGCGGATAGAGCCACGGCTGTTGCCAGTAATCCCAGTTGTTCTGCTGGCTCCATGTCTGAAGGAATCCAAAGTGCAGGGACTCGATATTTCCGATCGTCATGTCGCAGCTTTGGTTGGAATGGCCCGAGATGCCGAGATTCAGCAACGACGCGAGCGGCTTCGCCCCGCCGCCTGTGTCACCGGCCCATGTGGCAACGAACTGCTGCACACCTGCGTAGCCGCCGGAGGAGTAGACCATCGCCCGCTGTCCTGTGTAGTCCTCGTAACCGCGCGCCATCTGCTTGGCGTACACGTCGCCGTAAAGGTTGTGCATCTCCTCGTCGCTCATACCGTTCGCCCACGCGCGGTTCGGGTGCTCCATGAGCTGTTGGGATCCATCCAGCTTGAAGCATTGCGCCCCTTGGTCTACGAACTTCTTGAGGTGCTCGAACCACGGCAACATGCCCTCCTCATAGTCGTTCTCGGGGCAGTAGAGACGGTCATACATCCTGTTCTTGTGGACAGACTTCCGCTTCGTCTTCCCATCCTTTTTTTCCGCGTCGCCGACAATTCGGTCATCCTCCCACGTCTCCGTGATACCCTCCGGCACATCAACCTTCCGCCCGCTTTTTTTGGCAAGACCCGCCACGCACTGCTCCTCGTATCGCGTGAGGTCATAATCGCAGCACAGCCACAACGAGAGTTTGAAGCCGATCCGCTTCAGCGCACCGATGAACGTGTGGTCGCCCTTCGGCGCCCAGTACGGGAAATAGAACCGCTCCTGGTGCCACTCCTTCCGCACGGAAAAATCGTAAAAGGTCTGCATCCAGCCCGGTTCGAGCCCGATGACATCGCACGGCAGGTCGCGGTCGCGGAAGTTCATGGCGTCGCTCAAGAGCGCGAACTGATCCACATTCTGGTTGCACACGAAGGTGAACCCGTATCCCCAGACCGGCAACAGCGCCGGGCGCCCCGAGAGCTGCGTGTAGATATCGAGCAGCGCGCGGTAGTCCCCGCCCGCGAAGATGTAGAAGTCGACATCGCCTTCATTCCCTTCACAGATCAATGCATCGGGGTCTTTCGCACCGCAATCAAACGCGTGCCGCCATGTGCTGTTAAGGAGCATGCCCCATCCGTTGCGGCTCACCGCCATCGGGATCGGGATGTTGCAGAGGTTGTTGCGAACCCACAGATCGAAACGGTGACCGCGCCGCATCACGTTGTCGCGCCCCGAGTCGCCGAAGCCATAGATCCGCTCGTCCTTCGCGAGGCTGAACGCGACTGCAAACCCCTTGCCGACATTCTTTGGCGTGACCGTCAGGTCTGCCGCAGAAATGTTCGACTTGAAGCGCAGCGTCCCCGCCGCCGGATCGACCGTCAGCGTGGCCGACTTTGTGGACACGGCGGAGCCTTCACGCGTGAACGCGGTCTTCGGCCAATCGGCCTTCAGGAACCCGTAGCGGTTCAGTCCGCTCTCGGTCCAGACCACCGCGCCGTTGAGGTTGGTCCAGCTCTTACGCACACGGAAGAGGTTGTCGGCCAGCACATCGACGCGCAGTTCCGTACCGTCGCCAAGCTTCGTCACCACGCTTTGGGCATCGGGCGCCGGAGCCTTCCAAACGGGACGCGCTTCTATCACTGCCGTGAGAAGCGTGCATGCAACGAGAGAAAAAACGAGACGAGTGTTCATAGGTTAAGTTCCTTTGCACAGGATCGGTTACGGATCACAAAACAGAACGATCATAACAGGGTTTATGACTAAGGGAAAGCCCAACGCCGGAACGACCGGTAAGTTGACAGGGTGGCGCTGCTCGGTTTTTTCTCACACGAAGGTTTTGGGGGTTCAGGCTTCATCCAAATCGGTATCGCTATCGGGATTGGAACGCTCAGCGCTCAATTTTCCGACGACTAAGGGACAGGCATTTGGACGACTCTATTTGTTTCAAGACATTCCTTAAAAACATCTGTTCTCAATAACGCTAGCCTTGTTACGATTTGCGCGGTAATCGGAAGGCGTCTTGGAGAGTGTCAGCCGGATATCGGCATAATCGAGTATCCAATGCGTACGTTTGCGGATAAGCTTGAAGCCGAGTTTTGACAACACAGCGGGATCGGAGGTGTGGTCGTAATTCTTTAGGATTTGCTGCAACTCGGTGCGGCGACGGTCAAGCTCGCCGCTTGAACGGTTTACCGCCAAAACGGCATCGAGAGCCGCTGTGCGGCGGGTCTTGGCACTTTGTTTGGCTGCGTCACGGGCATCTGCAAGCGCCGCCAACACCATCTCGCGGAGTTCACCATCGAACACCTCGGCAAAACTTTTAGGTAGCACAAAAAGACCGTTGGCCGGTGGCGCTTCGATCGGTGTTGCTGGCGCCGTCTCCTCCGGACGCGTTTCCGCCTCTGCCCTTTTCCGGGCTTCACCTTGGAGCCGACCGCACTCGCCTTGCAACCGTTTTACCTCGTCTTCGGCCTTTGTCCGTGCGGCTGCCGTTTTCGCCAGATTCTGCTCGGCTATCAAGGCCCGTGCTTCTGCCTTCTCTTTCGCGTCGGTGAGTTTGCGTATGGTCTCTTCGAGCGCTTTGAGTTTGGTCGCCTCGCCGTCGTCAGTCTTTGCTTCGGCCGGGGCCTCAGCGGTCTGCCCTTTTTTAGAGAAATACGCGAGCACGGCTCTGGCGTCGCCATCAGAAGGTTTCGTAGTCGGTGGTTTCTTTACGGGATCGGATGGCTTGAATGAACTCCTAGGGAGTTGCGATAGATCCTTCAGCACTTTTGCCATAATCAAATACCTCGTCACATAGCGCGACAATACGCGGAAATCGGTCCGAGCCCGTCGGCTTAAAGATGGTCACATCGTACGCCTTTTCG
The DNA here is from genome assembly GCA_022704125.1 of Verrucomicrobiota bacterium. Classification (GTDB taxonomy): domain Bacteria; phylum Verrucomicrobiota; class Kiritimatiellia; order RFP12; family UBA1067; genus DUPH01. The sequence goes on from JAKJHA010000013.1 coordinate 16,735, forward strand.
GCATCCTCCGTCAACGCTACCGACGCCCAAGGGACACAGAGCGTTGAACGTTGAAAGGTTTTCCTCGACGAATGCGCCTGTTTGGACTACCATTCAGCCGTTAAACAATGGTTCGTGCGAAGCAGCGGAGGCAGCATGAAAAGAGTGTGGGTTCCGGTTGTCTTATTGGCGTGTTTTGTGTGTCAGGCGTTTCGGGCGCAGTCGGGTGCGTGGGCGGTGGATGCCGATGGCACATGGGCGGACACCGCAAATTGGCTGGACGGCGTGGTGGCGTCCGGCCCTGGGGCGACGGCATTTTTCACAAACTCGGTGAGTGCGCGGCGTACGGTCGAGGTGGAGGGGCCGGTCGACGTCGAAGTGTTGCGGTTCGGTTCGCCGAGCTATAACAATTGGCGCTTGACCGGAGACGGGCCGATCGCCTTGGGAGGCGTCGCCAAGCCGCGCATTGGATCGACGGTTAATCAACGGGTGGAAATCCTGACGCCGCTGGCGGGGACGAACGGCGTCATCAAGGAGGCTCTGCCCGGAGATATTGAGTTGGCGGGCGACAACTCGGGCCTTGCGGGTCTGGTCGAGTTGCGGAGCTACACGCTGGCGCAGACTATGTCGAAGTCTGCCGCATCGCCGGCACCGTTAGTGCGTGACTATTTTCCGACCGGTGGCGTGATCATGGCGGGGGGACGCTTGGAGTTGTTGGGCCGCAAGAATGGCAACGCCGTTGTCTCGCCGGACTGGACTTTGGTCCAGGATTCGATACACATACAGGCGTCCGCCACCAATGCCACGGTCATCCTCGCTCCAGGACAGCAGGTGACGGGCAACGGGATTCCCGCCGGTGCGTACATTCGCCAGATTTTGGACGGCTCGAATCTTGTGCTGAGCGCGGCAGCGGAGCAGTCGGGTACCGAGACGCTGACCTTCGAAGCCGTCGCTTTCCGCTCGGAGCAGCTTTTGCAGCGGGTGCGTGTGGAGAATGAACAAGATTTCCGGATCCACCGCAACGGCGGCAACTCGTTTACGGTCGAGGTCGAGCGCGTCTACGGGCCTGCCAACTGGGCGTTGAAATACGGTGATGCAGTGGTTAAAGTACCGGGGTTGCGCGAGCACCGGGGCACCTTGCAGTTGCATAGCGTGGATTTAACGCTGGCATCCAAGAGCGTCACGCGCCAACCTGCGGCGGGGCCGGTCTTTCATGTCGATGCCTCGTGCGAGGACACGTTGGTCTTCGACGGTGGTGGTAACGAGGTTGTGGAGTGGCACGATGTAAACGGTAATGGCCTTTATGCCAAGGCACCGGGCTTGAAACCGACGCTGCTGCCGGATGCGCTGAACGGCCGGCCGGTGGTGGATTTCGGTCCCTTCGGCACTAGCCCCTACATGCATTGGTACGACGCGCAGGGCAAGATTGAACTGACGTCAATCCGTGCGGTTTTCTGGGTGCTGGGCAGCCAGAACGGCGGCGGGTTTCTGCTGGGCGCGTCGACCACTGCACACTTTCATCGCGGTAATGCCCCGAACGGCGTGTTCTACCCGATCATGACGTCCTCTCAGCTCTGGGGGCATGATTGGAACACCTATCCGGGCGGCGGACGTGTCGAGACCTACATCGACGGCATGCGCGCCGGGGCGTCTGCCGCGCTCAACGGCGGTTATCAAGTGATTGCCTGCCAGATCGCCACGAACGTCACGGCCGGCGGGTTCGCCACAGACCGCAATCACTTCCCAGACCGTCGTGGCGGACAGCGGTTGGCCGAGGTCATCATTTATGACCGCCCGCTGACTGAACTGGAGCGCATCGAGACCGAAGAGTACCTCATGGCAAAATGGTTTGGCGATACGCGCTGGGATTCAGGCGGCCAAGACCCGGTCGTTAATGATCTGAATGCACAGGGCGTGCGCACGGTAAATACGCCCGACAGCGGGGTGGCGACGATCGGGCGTCTTTCGGGAGGCGGTAGGCTGGTGAAAAACGGCGGTAGCGATCTGGCCATCGTCGATGCGCAGGAGTATGCCGGGATGATCGCGCTGAGCGACGGGGGCTTGCGCTTGACTGCCGCGGCCGTGCCCGAAGCACCAGCGGCGGATGCCTATTTCCATGTAGATGCCAGCGTGGCGGAGTCTTTGACCTTGGACGAAGAGGGGCGAGTATTAGCCTGGCAGGATTGGCGCGGCAACGGGCTCGCGGCTACAGCGATGCCAGACTTCAATGCGCCCACTCTGCTGGCGCCTGTTTTGAATGGACATCCAGTGGTAGATTTCGGGGCGATCGGCTCGCGTCAAGCACTCGCCTGGAATCACACGAACGACGCAATCCGTGCGGCGTTTGTCGTCTTCCAGAGCCTTTCCGGCAACGCGCAGTTGCTGGGAGGTATGTCGGGACAACCGCAGGACTTCTACCGCAATGGTTCCGGCCCGCTCTATCGTGATGGCACGGTTGCTGGCGATATGGCTAGCCGTGCGGTGGTCTATGGCGCAAACTATGTGAACGGTTGGCGCATTGAACCGCTGGTCACGCCGCTGCCGTCCAGTTTTTGCGTGGTCAGCGTGATCCCGACAACCCCTGCGCGTGCCAGTGCTTTCGCCCTGGATCGCAGCGTGACCTCCCGCTCGGGCGGACAGCGCCTGGCCGAAGTGATCCTCTACACGCATACGCTTACGGATCAGGAGCGGCGCGACACCGAAGCCTATCTCATGCGCAAGTGGTTGAATCGCGCGGCACCGGGCTACGGCGCGCCTGAATTGGCGCAGGTCCCGACGGTCTCGTACGCGGGGGCCGCGCTCCCCGTGCGTGTTGATGGTGACGGCACGGCCGCTCTGGGCCAGTTGACCGGCAGCGGTACAGTGGTCAAAAGCGGCAGCGGCACATTGACGTTGGGTTGCGGCGCACTGGGTTTGATCGGTGCGGTCGAGGTGGAAGAAGGGGCTGTCTCGGCAGTGGCGCCATCTAGCGCGGCCCCCGCGTCGTTCCCGGTTTTCCATGTGGATGCCACGCAGACCAACCGGATGACATTCGTGCAGGAGAACGGCACAAATTTCATCACGCGCTGGCCGTCATGCGCGCCTGTCTCCAACGCTGCGGTTGAACGCGCGGGATACCGGCTGCCGTATTTGATCGAGAATGACCTGAACGGCTTGCCGGCTGTTGGGTTCGGCCCGTTCGGTAGCACGGGGGGCTGCTTGAGGTGGGAGACCGCTGTGAGGACCATCCGGTCAGTTTTCGTCGTGCTCGGAAGTCAGGAGGGCGGCGCGTATGTGTTGGGCGGAACCGGCACAGCGCATTTCCATCGCGGTGTCCGCCGTAACAATACATTCCTGCCGGTCACCAAAGACAATGCGCTCTATGGCTATGACGTCTCGCCAAACGTCCTCAACGGGATGACCTATCTGGATGGCGCGCGCGTGGCGAGTCCGACTGTGCAAGCGCTCTCGGGCGGGTATCAAGTGATTGAGGCGATGACGCTCGATGTGGTGACCGCCGATCTGTTCGGTGGCGACCGGGCATTCACTGATCGGGCGGGCGGTTTGCGTTTGGCGGAGGTGATTGTGTATGATCGGCCGCTGACTGAGTTCGAGCGTGTGCAGACAGAAAACTACCTGATGGCCAAGTGGTTCGACAGACAGCCGCTGGGTGCGGGGCTCGGCACGGTCAGACTCACGGACGGGACGGGTGTCCAAGCCGAAGGTTCGCCGGTCACACTCAACCGCTTGGTCGGCGAGGCGGCGGTCGTCAAGACCGGCGATGACATGCTGACGCTCCGCGATACCACCGCCTTCACGGGTACGGTGGAGGTGACTGCCGGCACCCTGAATCTGGCAGTGCCGGCCGCGCCGCTCGCGCCGCCTGCGGGTACGCTCTTTTGGGTGGACGCCGCCACACCCGGCACGATTGATGCCGACGAGGCT
>JAKJHA010000216.1 GCA_022704125.1 Verrucomicrobiota bacterium
GCCTGTTCCGCCCAGGCGCGTACCGTCGCCTGTACACGCGCCGCGAGATGTGTCGGCTTGACGTGCGCCAGCAGGATCGACTCGACATCTCTGGGACGCACACGCCCGTAGCGGAAGCGACGTCCGTCGTCCAGCGCGACCTCAAGCAGCGGAGCATGAAACGAACCACCCGTGCAACTGACCTCACGCGCCGCAACCGGCAAGCGGCGTTCGCGCGTCACCCGCCGCACCTCGCTCAACACGGCGTCCGCCCCGGCTGCGGCGCAACTCGAGCAGGCGCAGAGCCGCACCATGGCACCCAGATGATCGGATTCGCTCTCCGCCGCAGCGTCGCCGACCCGTTGCTCGCCAGCCCGCACATCAGCCAGCACCGCCCGGACACGCGCCGGCGTCACATGACCATAGATCGTGCGGTCGACCTGCACCGCCACCGCCAGCATACAGCATCCCAGGCAGGCCACCTTCTCCACCGTGAATTCACCCTGCGCGTCGGTATCCTCGCCCGGCGCGATCCCCAGTTCGCGGCAGAAGGCTTCGTAGGTGCGATCCGCGCCCTTCACATGACAAGCCGTGCCGATACACACCTTGATGGTGTGCCGACCGACCGGGCGGAGACGGAACTGCCCGTAAAAGGTGGCGACGCCCGTCACCTCGGCCTCGCTCACACCAAGCTGTTGCGCCACCGCAGCGAGTGCCTCAGCCGACAGGTAGCCCTCCTCATCCTGCACCGCCTGCAACACTGGGATCAACTGCTCGCGTCCACTTCCCACGCAACGCGCAAGCTGCTCTATGCGCTCTCTTGTCACGCATACAATCTTAACAAAAACTCCTAAATCCTAAATCCTAAATGCTAACTCCGCGCACAGCGCAGAAAGTGGGCATTGCCCGGTTTTTTTGGTGCCGGGTACATAGCAGCACCCGCAACACCCTCAGTACCGGAAACCCCTCCGCAAATTGAGCATCTGATGCAAAGCCGGCGCCGAGCAACGTGGCACGGGCATCTTGCCCGTGATGGCGGCGTGAAACGCCACCCGGACGAGCAGACGTTCGTCCCTCCCAGTGCCCATTTGAACGTTGAGTGTTTTGCGAGATGATTGACGCCCTCACCTTAACCGCGTGCCATGATCGCTGATGGTGGAGCGCAGGAACAATTCCGGCATCGCCGGTGGAACGCCAGTGGAGATAACGCTATGCTGACATGGCTCAAATCACTGTTTACAATTCTGATGAGAGGGAGTGCCAACAACATGTTACCGCCAAAAGATTGTGCCCGGTGAGCTTTTGTGTGAGATTGAGTTGGCTTTGCCCGCGTTAGACAACGGCATGGCACTAAATCGGTCGTTTGCGCAGTGCGCCCGGCACGTCCATCACGAAACGCGGCAATGCGAGACCGCCCAGCCGTTCCGCCAACTCACGTTCAAGCGAACGGGCGCGCCGCAACGAAACGCGGAGATGCGCGATCCCCGCGACTGGATCGCACAGAAACACATAGTACGGTCGCACGCGGATACGTTGCAGGCCCGCGCAGAGCGCGAAGAGCGCCTCAATCGAATCGTTGACGCCCTTGAGCAACACGGTCTGATTGGAGACGGGAATCCCCGCGTCCACCAATCGCGCACATGCCGTGATAGCCTCCGGGGTGAGTTCGCGCACGTGATTGAATTGGGTATTGACCCAGACCTTCTTGGAGGCACCCAGCGCGCGCGCCAATTCCGGAGTCACACGCATAGGCAACGTTGCCGGCACACGAGTACCGATGCGCACGGCGTCGATCTGCGGCAAGCGAGCAAAAGCGCGTACCAGTCCTGTCAGCCTGCGGTCGGAGAGCAGTAACGGATCGCCCCCCGAAAGCAGTACCTCGCGCACCTGAGGGTGCGCCTGCACCCACGCCACGGCTTGCGCGACCTGCGGCGGCGTGCGCACGACGTCGGCCGTGCCGAGCAGTCCTTTGCGAGTGCAATGTCGGCAGGCCATGGCGCATTGGTCGTGTGCCATCACCAGCACGCGGTCCGGAAAGCGCTGCTTGAGACCGTGGCAACGGACTGCCTGCGCGGTTTCGTGAAACGGGTCCGCTGTCATGCCGGGCTCATCAATTAGCTCAGCCGCCGCAGGCAAGGCTTGTAACGCGAGCGGGTCGGAGAGTTCCGCCGGACGCAACAGCGACAACGCATACGGCGTCAACCGGATCGGATAGCGGCGATGCACCTGTTCCGCCATATCGAGATCAACGCCATACGCCGCGAGTTCGGGCGCAGGGCCGACGATTGCGTGGCGCATCTGCCAACGCCAATCCAGCCACTCTGCGGGCGTACATTGAAGGCGATGCGTTGGGGACAGGACGTTCACGGTGTCAGAAAGCGACATGAACCTTGGGCAGCGCGGCACGCGCACGCGCCTTCTCCGTGTCGTCGATCGGGCATCGCACCAAAGAGAGCACCTGCAAAGAGGTCCAGCCCGATAAATCATCCGGCAGCTTACTCACCGGACAGCCGTTTAGATCCACCTGACGCAGTTTCGGCAACTGGGTCATCCAAGGCGGTATCTGCGTGACTTTATTGCCGCTGAGGCTGATGTCCTCCAGCAGAGGCAGATCCTTTAGGCATTCCGGAACCGTCGTCAAAAGATTGTCGCGCAGATAGATGCGCTGCAGGCGTTTCAATCCGGCGAGTTCCTGCGGCAACGCGGTCAACTTATTGCTGTTCAACCTCAGCCAGCGCAACCCGCTGATCTGACCCAATTCAGGAGGCAGTGCGCCGAGTTGGTTGACATCCAAATTGAGATAGGAGAGCGCGGCCAGATTGCCGATCGCCGCCGGCAACTCCTTGATCCCGTTGTCCGACAGATAGAGTCTTTCGAGTCCGGCCAACGCAAACACCGCCGCCGGCACCGTTTCCATCTTTGTAGCAGACAGATCCAACTGCTTCAACGCCTTCAGGTCAGCGAGTCCTTCCAACGCGCCCAGCCCTTGTGTCCCGCGCAGTTCCAATACAGTAAGCTTCGGCATACTGGCCAACTCTTGCGGAAAGCCGGGAAGGGTCTGCTTGGCGAGAATGACACGCTCGACCGCAGCCTTATTCGTGATTGCCTCGTCCAACGAACGCGCCGTAACGGGTCGGTACGGGGCTTCACGGTTCTCAAAACAGCCTGCGCACAGCAGCAACGCCAGCGCGGCGATTGTGGACATACTTGTTTTCATTTGTTCAGTCTATTCCTCACCCTTGATTCCCGCTCTGCATACGGGTTCATCCAAAGCCGACCATCACCAAGCGTTCCCACGCATACCTCACGCGCGCCAAGGCCGCTTGCGTTCGATAGGCTGATCCAGAATGCTCGTAAGCAGATTCACGTCCTCGACAATCTGGAAATCATACATGCCGACGCAAATGAAGTCCGCCCCGCTCTTGAACGCATTCGGAAACGCCTCTTTGGGGCGGAGCGCACCGGCCGCCAACACTTTGAAGGCGACCCACGGCTGCTCCAGTTTTTCCATAAACGCCACGGTCTCTTCCGGGTTCGTGCACCAGATATTGTCGTGCTGCGGATCATTCGGACGGGCTGACCAATAGTTCAATTGGTGTAGCGTCTTCATCCAGAAATCGGGCACCAAGTCATGCTCCACACAAAACTTAACCGTATCGAGTTTATGCGCACCGATACCGACCGGCACTCCAAGTTTGCGCATACCCTCCAGAACTTGAGCGAACTGCTTGTAATCACCCTTTTCGGCCATTCTGTCGGAGATTCCTCCGTGTGTGTACACCGCCGAGGCGCCCCGCTCAACCGACAGTTGCGCGCCGCGGATCAAGCCATCCTTGTGACCGCAGTCCGAGAGAAACATGATCTTGCCTCCCTCTTTTTGCCAGTAATCATTGATCACCCGCATCAACGCCGGGTTCGTCAAAATCGCATTGATCCCACACGCCTCGGCCATCTTGAATGTACGGAACACGCGCCAGTCTTCATGGTACGCCTTGACCAGCTTGTCTGTGTAGAGCAGGTCGCGCGCGTGCGCCCAGCCGCCGATCAAGTTCCCGCCCAGAATCATGCGGCTTAATTTGAGCGAGCCGATTGTCCCGTATTGATCGATGGGCTTCTTGAGATCCTTGATATCAATGAAGCTAAAGGTCTTGACGGTCGCGCTCGTCACGGCATCCGGCTGAGCCAACAGATTCTCGCGTTCCCACACACGTCCGTGCCTGCGGAAAAGCGCGTAGCCGAACGCCCCCAACACCGGCAGCGAGCTGAGGCTCAGCAACAGATCGCGGCGAGCGGTGGAGGCAACCGGCTCACCCTGGACCCCTTCCTTCGCCTTTCGCAGGCTGCGCTTGAAACAGGTGCGCGGCAAGGCGGCCAGATAAGAGCCCAGTCCGTACGACGGTACCAGCATAACGGCCAGCAAAGCCACCGCCTCGACAACATTGCGATCGATAAAGAGGAAGTGGCCCTCGGAATAAGTTGACAAGAAAGGCGGCTGCGCCACATAGTAAAACGCCAACAGCAGGATACCAGCCGCCGCAGCCGGCCGCACCAATATGCCGACGACCAGCGCCAGACCAATCAGCGTCAATCCCCACATGTTGATCAGGTCGACGATTCGCAGAAGCCAAGGCGTGTCGGCGATCATCCTAAAAACCGGCGCAGCAAACCATGAACTCATGCGCAGGTATCC
>JAKJHA010000014.1 GCA_022704125.1 Verrucomicrobiota bacterium
GCGATGATCTTTTCGGCGCCGCTCATGCCGGCGACGAATTGGATAGAGCCCGACACGCCGCAGGTGATGATCAGCTTGGGCTTGACCGTGCGTCCGCTGAGTCCGATCTGGCGGCGCGGTTCCAGCCAGCCGGCTTCGATGACCGGGCGCGTGCCGCCCACCATGCCGCCCAGGCGGTCGGCGAGTTGTTGCAGCAGTTCGATGTTTTCACGCCGCTGGATGCCTTGGCCGGCCACGACCAGCACATCGGCGTCTTCGATGTTTTTGACCGGCTCCTTGCGGCGGGAGTCCAGCGTCTCGATGCGGGATGCCAGCATCGCGTCGCTCGGTGTCACGGCGATCACTTCGCCGCTTGGCTCGGCGCGGCGCTGGGGCGCGGAAAAGATTTTATAGCGGACAGTGGCGAACTGGGGACGGTGGCGCGGCGTACGGATATGCGCCATGATGTTGCCGCCGAACGCCGGGCGGATTTGGTCGAGGTCGGTGTTGGACTGTATGTCCAGAAAAGTGCAGTCGGCGGTCAGGCCGGTGCGGAAACGCGCGGCCACGCGCGGTGCTAGCGAACGGCCGATCGGCGTGCCACCGACCAGAATGACGGAGGGCTTGCAGCGGTTAATGAAGTCCTCGAACACCGCCGCATAGGGACCGATGCGGAAATGCTCCAGCTCTGGGTGGTCGTAGACCGTGATCGCATCGATGCCGTAATGCCGCAGTTCTTCGGTCAGCGCGGTGAGCTGGTGGCCGGCCACCACTGCGTAGACCGGGTGGTCGATTTTGCCGGCGAGTTCGCAGGCTTTGCCGACCAGCTCCAATGAAACCGGGTGGATCTCGCCGTCGGTCTGGTCGATATACACTGCGACGCCGCGCCATGCGTTTTTATCGACCGAAGTCCGCTGGGCTTCGACGAATTCAAACGCGCCGGGCGGGCCGTTTTTAACGCAGAGCTTGCACATGCGGCACGCCGCCGAGATGTTGACGCGATCCGCGTTGACCTCAATGGCGCCGAACGGACAGAGGTCGGTGATTTTTGAAAGGTCGGGAATCTTTTCTTGATGGACGATGAGTTCTGCCATGACGCACTCCTAAACCAAAAATTTTGCATCGCGCAGGTAGGCGCAAAGCCGCCCGGCCAGCTCGTTGGAAGAGCCTTCCCATGTTTCGCGGGTGACATCGTGTTCGGGCGGGAATATCCGCACCACGTTGGTCGGCGAACCGTTCAGCCCGTAACGGTTGGGGTTGGTATCGGGCAGGTCGGCCAGCGTCATGCGGCGCACGGCAACGTCGCGCGTCGCCTTCTTGCGTTTAAACGAGGGCAGGCGGGGGGTGTAGATGTCTTTGTTGACCGAGAGCAGACAGGGCAACGGCAGGCGGATGGTCTCTTCGGTGACGGGGAGATCGACCTGCACGGTTACCGTGCGCTTCTGCAACTCGTGGATGGCAATGACGTTGGTCGCGTGGGGGATGCCGAGAAATTCGGCGATTTCCGGGCCGACCTGCGCGGTGTCGCCGTCGGTGGTCTGCTGGCCGCAGATGATGATGCCGGCGTCGCCGATGACCTGAATGGCTTGCGAGAGCGTGTAGGCGGTCGCCAGCACGTCGGCACCTGCGAACGCGCGGTCGGTGACCAGCACTCCTTCGTCGATGCCCATCATCAGCGCCTCGCGCAGCGACTGTTCGGCCTGCGGCGGACCCATGGAGAGCGCGAGGGTCGTGGCCTCCGGCCAGTGCGCTTTGAGGCGCAGCGCGGTCTCGATCGCAAACAGATCGTACGGGTTGATTTTCGATTCGACGCCGTCGCGCTTCAGCACGCCGGTCTTTTCGTCGATGTCCACCTGCGTCGTGCCGGGGACCTGTTTGATACAGACCAGGATTCGCATCTTACATATCCTCCACAATAACTGACACGCCATCTGGGATGACTGTCACGCGCGCGTCGGGTGGTGCCGTGCGCCGCGCTTTTTCAATCGCTTCGGGCAGGCTCGTCGCTATCTCCATGCCCATACTCTGGATCATTGCCGGGTCGCAAAGATCGCTGACTAAAATCACGCGGTGCTTGGCCAGGATGCGCGCAAGGATCTGGACCTCCCATTGATCGGGCGTGGTCTTGTCCTGCGGCACCTGCTTGATCGCGTCCAGCAGTTCTTGCGGACTTTGCATTTCGGCCAGTGCCTTGAAAAAGTGTTCGCCGCCTGCGCCGTCAGAGCAGCCCGCCACCATGATCACGGTGCCGCCGGGCCGGCAGCAGGCCTCGGCAGCGGTCATGCCCTTGACGGCTTGGTAAACATTTTGGTCGAGCGGATAGCCGCCGTTGCCGGTGATCACGATATCGGCGAGGACGCGGGGGACGGTGACCTCGCGTGCGAGGTGGTTGCAACCGGCGGCGTGCGCCTCTTCGGGGTGGCCGGCAAAGGCGGCGCGGACACTCTTGTCGGCGTTGATCGTGACGTTGAGAATGAACGCCAGACGTGCCTGCTGCGCGGCGAAGAGCATGTCGCGATGGATCGGGTTGTCTTCCAGACTGCCGGCGCGGGCGTACGGGTCGGCGATAAAGGCGGAGCAGTGGTTGGCGAGCACAGTGGCGCGACCGGCGATACCGGGCAGGATGCTTTTGCGGCCACCGGAAAAGCCTGCGAAAAAGTGGGGTTCGATGAAGCCCTCGGCCACCAGCAGATCGGTGTCCAGCGCCGCGCGGTTCAGCCAGAGTTCGCCGCCGGAGGGCAGGTGCGCGAGTTGGCGCAGGCTCGCGGTGTCGGTGCAGTCGTGCATCAGGAAGGTTTCGCGCTGCACGATCTCGTCGCCGAATTTATCGCGCATTTCAGCTGGCGTCATCGCCCGGTGGCAGCCGGTGGCCACAAGGATGCGGATGTCGATGGCGGGATTGCCGCGGCGCAGACGTTCGAGCAACAGCGGCAACGTGATGCGGCTGGGTACCGGACGCGTATGATCACTGGTGATGACCGTGGCGGTCGTCTTGCCGACTGCGAGCGTTTCAAGCGGCGGCGAGCCGATGGGGCGGTCCAGCGCACGAGTGACGCGCTGGCGTTGCTCGTCGATGGAAGGCGACTGTGTATCTGTGGTGGCATGGCCGGGCGGTGTTAAAATCACCGCCTGGCTTTCGGGGGGGAGATCCGCCTCCAGCGCGGACGTATGGTAGGGGATGCGTATGCGCGTCATGATACAGTTTGTTCCGATGGAGGGACGATGGGATATTGCCACTCGCCACGGTAGGTGCGGCGCAACAGCTTGTCGGCCTCGGGGTCGCCGGTTGTTTCCTTTTCACCCTCCCACATCACGCTGCGTCCGAGCTTCATGGAAATGTTGCCGAGCAGGCAGAGGGTTGTGGCCCGATGGGCACCTTCAATGTCGCACAGCGGCTTGCGCCCGGTGCGGATCGCTTCCAGAAAGTCAGCGAAAAGTTCTTTGATGTTCTGTCCGTCCGGCTGGTTGAGCGCGGCGGCTTCTTGGATGACCGGCTCTTTGCGGTTGGAGGGGTAGAAGCTCCAGCCTTGCGTCCAGGCCAGATGGAAAACGCCTTTCTGGCCGTAAAAATAGACACCGACATTCTCGCCTTTTTCATGCGGATTGCCTGTGAAGAGGCGGTGCTCCCAGGTAACGGTGGGGCCGTCGGCAAAGCGCCATGTCGCGACCTGCATATCCGGCCCGTCGCTGGTTTGCTCTTCATCCGTCAGGATCGCCGGCCCGCGGATCGGACGGCCGCCGGTTGAGTAGCAAGAGACTGGATGTTTGAGATCGGTGATCCACAACACTTGGTCGAGCCAGTGGATGCCCCAATCGCCGAGTTGGCCGTTGGCATAATCCATGAAGTTGCGGAATCCGCGCGGATGGATGCCGCCACCCCAAGGGGTGTCGATGTCGCCGCAATGTGGGCGCAGCGGGGCGGGGCCGCACCAGAAGTCCCAGTCGAGTCCTTTGGGCGGCTCGCTGTTGCGGCGGGGTTTTTCCGAGCCACCGCCGTAGGTGATGAAACAGCGGATCAGTCCGATTTCGCCGAGCTTGCCGGAGCGGATGAATTCGCGTGCGCTCTGGTTGTGCGGTGAGGCGCGGCGGTGCGTCCCGACCTGGACGACGCGACCGTATTTCGCGGCGGCGTTAACCATGGCACGTCCTTCGAGAATCGTGTGGCTGATGGGTTTTTCGACATAGACGTGGGCACCTTGTCGGCATGCCTCGATCATGATCAGAGTGTGCCAGTGATCGGGCGTGGCGACTAGGGCGATGTCGGGTTTTTCGGTGGCGAGGCACTCGCGGAAATCCTTGTAGCGTTTGGGCACGGTGACCCCGCGTTTCGCGAGATTTTCGGAACAGCGCGCCAACATGCGTTCGTCGACATCGCAAAGCGCGGCAAGGTCACACACGCCAGTATCCAGCGCCACGTTTAGAATGTTGGTGCCCCACCAGCCCGCACCGATCAGTACGACACGGAACCGTCGCGCCCCTTGCGCCTTCGCGATAAACGGAGCGCGCCCGGCGGCGATCATGGCGGCCAGTGAAACGTGAGAAAACGCCCTACGTGTTAAAGTCATATCAGCCATAGAGCAGACAGTTTAGCACATTCGGCTTTCTGCTCAAGGCTACTGTTCGAAGTAGGTATAGCCGCGCAGTCCGTTGTCGTAGGCGGCGATGATCTCACGCTTCCGACTCTCTGCTCCCTTTTCATCAGAAACGCATGATTCTCGTACGCCCCTGTCACTGCCGTGCGCGACGATGCCACCGGATTAACCCGCCGATTGACAAATCGGCGAGGCTGGCGTAACGTAGTTTTGTGTTGTGAACTGGGAGGGTTTTGTTTTGGTCGTCAACACAGACGCGGTAAGACTGGCGCTTTCTGCGCAGACAAAGGACAGCAAGAAGGCTCAACTTGGGCAGTTCTTGACGCCCTCGTCTGTTGCACGCTTCATGGCGTCTCTTTTCTGCGCGGGCCCATTTTCAAAGTGCCGCCTTCTGGATCCGGGCGCAGGCATCGGTACGCTTTCTGCGGCCTTTCTTGACCGATGCGTTGCAGACAATCTGAGCTTCCGCCAGATAGATGTCGATGTCTTTGAGATCGACAACTCGCTGCAACCTCATTTGTATCGTACGCTGGAGGCTTATCGCTCGCACATCAACTGCAGTATGAAGGTGTGGGATACCGACTTTATCGAAGCCGCCGCCTCGTCGCTTGCGGGAGATCTTTTTGCTCATCCATTGCCGAAGTATACACACGCGATACTGAACCCGCCCTACAAGAAGATTCGGAGCGATTCTGTTCACCGTTCGGCACTGCGCCGTGTCGGCATTGAAACGGTGAACCTTTACTCCGCTTTTATCGCGCTCTCATTGGAGTTGTTGGAAGAGGGTGGACAGTTGGTTGCGATCATTCCCCGCAGTTTCTGCAACGGCCCTTATTACAGACCGTTTCGAGAGTTGATGCTTAGCCGTGCGGCGCTCAAGCACTTGCATCTGTTCCACGCCCGAAACAAAGCCTTCCGCGACGATAATGTTCTGCAGGAGAACATCATCATTCAACTGGAACGCGGGCAGCAGCAGGGTTCCGTTACGGTGTCCGCATCCACTGACGACAGCTTCAGTGATTTTGTCAGTCAGGACTATCCTTTCGACAATATCGTCTTCCCTGATGATGCCGAGCGTTTTATTCGCGTGCCAGCGGTCTCAAATATGGAGCCAGCCGCTCGAACCTCAATGCTGGTTTCGAGCCTTGCGGATTTGGGTGTTTCCGTATCAACCGGACCGGTCGTCGACTTCAGGGTGCGGCAGTACCTGCGTCAAGTCCCCGAGCCGGGGTCGGCCCCGCTTCTCTATCCCGGACATTTTTCCGGAGAGAGGTTTGAATGGCCTAAGGACAATTTCCGTAAGCCAAACGCAATCATGCTGAACGCCGAGACAGAGAAATGGCTTTATCCGAAAGGCTTTTATACGGTTGTTCGGCGTTTCTCTTCGAAGGAGGAAAAGCGGCGTATCGTCGCGAGCGTGGTTGATCCTGCGGCATTTCCCGATGCCAAGTGGCTGGGTTTCGAAAATCATCTCAACGTCTTCCATCGTGAACGGCATGGGTTGCCGGAGGACATCGCCTACGGATTGACCGCCTTTCTCAACACACGCGCTCTAGACGCCTATTTCCGTAGTTTCAACGGTCACACGCAAGTTAATGCGACCGACCTCAGGCAATTACGCTATCCGAGTTTTCTATTGTTGTCCCGTCTCGGACGTTGGGTGCGCAAGAATCCGCAAGCGGATTCCGATCAAATTGATGAGAAAGTGATGGCGATCACCGCATGACTAAAAACGTCAAACAGGCACTGCAGGTTCTATCAGAACTTGGCTTTCCCCGCGCCCAGCAAAACGAACGTTCGGCACTTTGTCTTTTGTCTCTCCTCGGAATGACTCGCGACAAAACGTGGGCGCAGGCTTCTAGCCCGCTTATGGGGATAACGCCGATCATGGATTGGGTAATGCTCCACTACAAGAAAAAGTACGCGCCCAATACACGGGAGACCATCCGTCGGCAAACCATGCATCAGTTTGTTGACGCAGGGCTCGCTGTCTACAATCCTGACGATCCCGCCCGCCCTGTGAACAGTCCGCATGCCGTTTATCAGATCGACCAGACAGCTCTAAACTTGTTGCGAACCTTTGGTTCGCCTGCATGGAAAGCGAACCTGAAAAGTTATCTGGCAAATCGCCCGGCCTTGGCAGAAAAGAACGCACGACGGCGTACCCTCAAAAAAATTCCGGTCGAAATTGCTTCCGATCAAAAGATCAAACTAAGCCCTGGAGCCCACAGCGAACTTATCAAAGCTGTGATTGAGTCCTTCGCGCCTCGATTTGCTCCCGGATGCACGCTTGTTTATGCGGGCGACACGGGTGAAAAATGGGGATATTTTAACAGGGAATTGCTGGAGAAACTGGGCGTTTCTCTTGATGCGCACGGGAAAATGCCGGATGTGGTTCTCTTCGATCAGGCAAGGAATTGGCTGTTACTGGTTGAATCGGTGACCAGTCACGGGCCCGTAGACGCCAAACGTCATCGCGAGTTGTCGCGTCTGTTTGCTCAATCGACGGCAGGGTTGGTTTACGTGACCGCCTTTCCCGATCGCGCTGTTATGTCGCGTTATCTTGCTGAGATCGCGTGGGAGTCAGAGGTGTGGGTAGCGGACGCACCGACCCACCTGGTCCACTTCAACGGCACTCGTTTCTTGGGGCCTTACGCCCCGTGTCACTAACCGATTACCCGCTGTTCGCGGCGCAGGCTACTGTTCGAAGTAGGTATAGCCGCGCAGTCCGTTGTCGTAGGCGGCGAGGATCTCACGGCGTTCGGCGGGCGTAATGCGTTTGGCTTTGACCGCTTCTTCCGCCAGTGAGCGGAACTGCTCCATCAGGCGTTCGGGGCGGTATTCGACATAGCTGAGCACATCGCCGACCGTATCGCCCTGCAACTCCTGCACGTATTCGATTTCGCCGTCTTCATCGACCTGCACGCTCACGACGTTCGTGTCGCCGAAAAGGTTGTGCAGGTCGCCCAGCGTCTCTTGGTACGCGCCGACCAGGAAAGCGGCGAGCATGTAAGGCTCGCCCTTGCGGAACGTATGCACCGGAAGGACAGATTTGACGTCGTGCTGGTCGATGAACTTATCGATGCGCCCGTCGCAGTCGCAGGTGATATCCGACAGGCAGGCCATGCGCGTAGGCTTTTCCGTCAGGCGGTGGATCGGCATGATCGGGAAGAGTTGCTCGATGGCCCAGGCGTCAGGCAGTGACTGGAAGACGCTGAAATTGCAGTAGTAGACATCCGCCAAGAGGGCGTCGAGCCCGAGCAAGTCTTTGGGGACGACTTTGAGGCTGGGCAGCAGCTCGCGGATACGGGTCAGGATGTGCCAAAACAGACAATCGGCGGCGGCATGCTGGCGCAGTGTGATATCGCCGTGCTTAAAGGCCTTCTGGATCTCTTCGCGGTAATAGAGCGCGTCGTTGAAAGACTCCTGGACATTTTTGAGGCTCAGCGTTTGCGACACGTACATCATGTTTTCAAGCGCCTCGGGACGCGGTTCGGGGATGTTCTCCGGGTAGTCCCACTCCTCGTAGATGGCGGCGTCGAGCACATTGATGACCAGTACCGAGTAGTATCCGATCAACGCTCGGCCGGATTCGCTGATGACCGTGGGGTGGGGGATCTCGGCCTCGTTGCAGGCGGTCATGATCCCCTCGATCACGTCGGCGCAATATTCAGAGATGTCATAGTTCGCGCTGCTGGCGAAGTTGGTGTGCGAGCCGTCGTAGTCGATGGCCAGTCCGCCGCCGATATCGAAGATCCCCATGCGCGCGCCTTCCTTAACCATGCCGACGTAGAAGCGCGAGGCTTCTTTGACTGCGTCCCGGATTTCGCGGATGTTCGGCACTTGCGAGCCGAGGTGGTAGTGCAGCAGCTCCAGGCAGTCCAGCATTTGCACGTCGCGCAGGTCGTCGATCACGTTGATCACTTGCGACGGCGTGAGGCCGAACACACTGCGCTCGCCGCCGGACTCGGACCATTTACCGCCGACGCGGCTGGAGAGCTTTACGCGGATGCCCATGCGCGGCCGTATGCCGAGCGCGGCCGAGCGTTCCAAAATCAGGCTCAGCTCGTCGGTGGTCTCAAGCACCAGAATGGTTTGGAGTCCCATTTTGAGCGACGAGAGCGCGAGGTCGATAAATTCCGCGTCTTTGTAGCCGTTACAGATCAGAAAGGCCTTCGGGTCGCGCATATAGGCCAGCGCGGCGATCAACTCGGCCTTGGAACCCGCTTCGAGTCCGTGATGATAGGGGGCGCCGAACGTGACCACGTCATGGACCGCCTGCTGTTGCTGGTTGACTTTGATCGGGAAGACGCCGCGATATTCGTTCTGATAGCCGTAATCCGCGATCGCTTTTTTAAACGATTCGTTGATCAAGCGGATACGGCTGCCCAGCAGGTCGCTGAACCGCAACAGCAACGGCAGGCTCATACCGCGATCGTGCAGCCCCCTGACAATGTCAAAGATCTTGACGCGAACCGTGCCGGTAGCATTTTTCAGATTAACAGCCACGAAGCCATCATCGGTCACTGTGAAATAGCCCTGGCCCCAAGCGTCGATCCCGTACAATTCGGCACTTTTTACGCTGCTCCAGCCGTCCAGCGCATCCAATAAATTTTGTGACATTTCAGATCCACTGCCTCGCATGCTTGTGTTGTTGGCGATCAAAATCCCTGCACATCCCATCTTGTGCCAAGGATGCGTAAAAAAACAGGTGCAACCTTGCCAAACCCGCGGCTAAAGCGCAACAGGAAAAAGAGGTCGCGGACAACATTTCGATTCCGGGATCTGTGAGGCACCCGGCAACGGGTGCCCCCGCGGTATACGGCTGTCAGAACTTACCGTTGATCTCGATACGCAGCCATGTGGCGACATCGGTATCAGCCGCCTCGTGCTCGTAGTAATCGCCGTAGGCCAGCAATTCACCGATGACCGCACCCTTCAATTCGCCGCGCTTGCCAAATATCTTGCTCAGCAATGGGAAATCGTAGCGGCAAAGGGTGAACAATCCGCGATACGAATCACGCGCATCGTTGTCTTTCTCCGCAGCATACATCGGACCCACCTGCAGGCGAACCTTGTGCTTGGCATACGGCTCGACGGCCGTTTCGAGATGCGGGTAGATCAGATTCGACCAACGGTAGCTGTCATACATGCCGGCAGAGATATGCCCCTCGCTGTCGGTCCGGTTGAAGACCGGGTTCCAGCCGGTTGCCGTGCTGCCGTCGGTGGTCTTGTAGTAACTGTCTTCATCACCGGACAGGTAAAGCACGGCACTGGTCAGGCGCGGCTTGGCGAACCAGTCGGTACGCTCATAGGTCACGCCCGCATAGGTCATCCAAGCGACGATGTTGCGGCCTTCCATGCCGGACTGCCCGTCGATCTGCCCGAGTTGCAAGGCGGATTCCAACTCGGCAGAGAGCGTTTCAGAGAAACGCGGTGTCAGGCGCGTACCCAACGTGTGGAAATCACGCCCCGGATAACGGGTCTTTTTATCGAAGAAGCGGGTCTCCTGTTTCCAAATCCAATAGAAATCCATCGGAAGGTTTTCAATCTCGTTGTAGTGCATGTAGGCCGCCAGTGCTTTCTCATGCATCTTGGAGTAGGGCGATCCGCTCTTGATCTTCGTCTGATCATGGACATCATGCGGATTGCCGATGGTCCAGTCGTCACGATAACGGCTCCAGATTGCCATCAGATCAACATCGCTACGTTCAAGCATCTTGACCTTTGCCAGTATCGCATCAAAATACTCGGTCCGCGTACCGTCACCGCCGGTGCCGTCGCAGATCATACGTCCGCGTCCTTCCTTGATATTCTGGCGACCAATGCGGAAGTCGATGCGCTCCTGAATGTTTTTGGCATCAAGGTAGAGGTTGTCGATGTACACCTCATCCGGGAACTCATTCTTGTGCTTGCTGCCGGTACTGTTGCGATAGTCGCGGAACTCGTTGCCAAGGCGCAGGTAGGCCCCGAGATCTTCGGTGAAATCCGCCTTGCCCCACACGCGGGTCCGCAACCGGGCATAATCCTCATACGACGTGTCGATCGAGGTTTTGCCCTTGTTCATCCAGTTGTCTTTGTATTCGTAGCGGAAACGCAGATCAAAGCCGGCGTCAAACGACGGGCCGGACTTTTCTGGCGCGACCTCCGGTTCTGCCGCGAACAGCCAAGGTATCAGAGCCAGCGAAGTAAAACTGGTGACCACGCTTCTTTTCATACTCACACTATCCTTTGCTTGTCATCGGTTGACAGGCGGCACCTGCCGCTAATACCGTCAAAACCACGAGTCGCAAGATACGAACTATGTGTCAGAGCTTTATAAACATTCCATTAGGTTTATGTCAATCATGGTCAATAATTCGTTACTCAACTCCCTTCCGATTGTGCTACGCTAGCGGCGTTGTGGATGTGGATTTTTTTAACGTGCGAGGTGAAGAGATGAAAAGAGGACTGGGGACGTGGTGGGGTGGTGCGGCGGTTGTCGGATGGTTGACGCTGGCAGTACGGGCAGCACCGGTGACCGAAAAAATCGATGTCATCGATTTGATCCGGCAAAAGCAGGTTGAGGTGCATCTGGCGGCGAAGTCAGAATTCACAGATCAGCCCAGTGAGATTTTTCAGGTCCGTGACGACGGGATGCTGCACATCAGCGGACGCGGCTATGGCTATCTCGCGACGCAGCAAGCCTATCAGGACTACCATCTTGTCGTTGAGTTCAAATGGACCGGTGGCGCCTGCGGCAAACGCGCCGACAGGGCGCGTGACAACGGCATTCTGGTGCACGCGCACGGTCCGCACGGCAGTTGCGGTGGTACCTGGATCGCGAGTGTGGAAGCGCAGATCATTGAAGGCGGCATGGGCGATATCATTGTGGTCAGCGGCAAGTTGCCGGACGGCACGCCGGTCACAACCAGCATTGATGCCGAAATTGAGCTGGATCGCGACGGCGAAAAACGCTGGAAAAAAGGCGCGCCGCGCCAGACCGTGACGGGCGGTCGCGTGAATTGGGAAAAGCGGGATGAGGATTGGAAAGACCTGCTCGGTTTCCGCGGCCTGTATGACCTCGACGCGCCGGTGGGCGACTGGAACCGGCTCGAAGTGATCGCGCGCGGCGACACGCTCCGCTACTTCTTTAACGGTCGTCTCGTGAATGAGGCTTTCGCGGTGAAGCCCAGTGCCGGACGCGTCTGCATCCAGACCGAGGCTGCCGAAATGGTTGTGCGGCGGTTTGAACTCTGGCCGCTCGACACGTTTAAGGAGGCATGGAAGCCGGTCGTGCAGGTGACCGACCCGATTGACGGTGCCGTGCTGCATCCGCGTCTCGGACGTGTCACGGCGGCGGGCGTCGAAGTCGATATCCGCGGCAAGGCCGATCCCGACAGCGACGTGCGGATCAATGGCGTGGCGGCCGTGCGCGAGGGTGAGGCTTTCAGCGGTACCGTTCTGCTGCGCACTGGAGAGAATGTGGTAGATGTGCAGGCGCGCAAGCCGGGAACGGAACCGACTGCGATGCGCCTCCGCCTGAATATGGCCAAAGAGTCGGTCAAGCGGTACCGCGTGGTGATCGATGACAACAGCTTTTTCCTGCGCGACATCACGCAGAAGGGCTATGCCTCGCTGTTCGACTGCTTCTATCTCAACATGCTGAAAGACCTGCACAACCGTTACGGCACGCAGTTCACGCTGAACATTTTTTTCACCACAGGTGACGAATGGAATCTTACCCATTTTCCAGAGCGTTACCGCGATGAATGGCGCGCCAATGCGTCGTGGCTGCGTCTCGCCTTTCATGCTCACGCCGAAAAGCCGGACCGCCCCTACACTGCCGCGCCGATCGCGAAGCTGATCGAAGATCTCGAACGTGTGAATGCACAGGTTCTGCGTTTTGCGGGTCCCGAGACGCTGTCCCCGCCGACCGTCATCCACTGGGGGATGACCCGCCCGGACGCATGGCAAGCCCTGTACGATAAAGGCTCACATGTTCTTGGCGGCTATTTTTCGCGCTGGGCCACAGGGTGGGAGGTCAACTACAACATGGATGCCTTCCGCTCGGAGTGGCTCTCGCGTCACGACCTGCTCAAGGATCATGCCAGCGGTGTGACCTTCTCAAAAGTCGATATTGTCGTGAACAACACGCCGTTGGATCAGATCGTGCCGCATCTTGAGAAGGTTGTCGCGGATCCACGGCAGAATGAAATCATCGACGTGCTGACACACGAGCAGTATTTCTGGCCGTTCTATACCAACTACCTGTCCGATCATCCGCAGCGGATGGAGCGGACGATTAAATTCCTGACAGAGCGCGGCTACAAGCCTGTCTTTTTGCAAGACGAGTTCAAGTAACACAGCGGTGTTGACCGCATCATCTCACACATTTCTAACATAAGCATCATGCGCTTTTAACCGAAAAATGGCTTAATCAAGCGCAACGGGACGCAGTGTGCGTCTGACACGGAAGGAGTGTTATGAAACGAAGTGTGTTGATGAGTGTTGCGTTGGGGCTGAGCGTGGCTGCGGCCCAAGCTCAGGACAAGTTGATTGTGGACGGCTCGACGACAGTGGGGCCGATCGCCAAGGCTTTTGCCGAGGTCATCATGCGTCAGAATCCGGGTGTGAACATCACGGTCAGTGAGTCTGGGAGCGGTAATGGCGCCAAGGCATTGCTTAACGGCACATGCGATGTCGCGTGTCTCTCGCGTAACTTGAAAGACAGTGAGAGAAAAGCTATGGACGAAAAGGGTGTCAAGCCTGTCGTTCATGTGGTGGCTTTTGACGCGCTGCCGGTGATCGTCCATCCTTCCAACCCGGTGAAGGGATTGACCATTGACCAGGTCCGTGACATCTACACTGGGAAAATCACGAACTGGAAGGAAGTCGGCGGTGCCGATCAGCGGATCGTGGTGATCAGCCGCGATACCAACAGCGGAACGTATGAGACTTTTAAAGATCTGGTGCTCGGCAAGGATAATAAGATCATCGCCAGTGCTGAGTACACGGGCAGCAACGGCGGTATGCGTCAACGGGTGCAGATGACCCGGGGCGCGATCGGTTATGCTGGCTTGGGGTTCGTGGATCGCACGATCAAGGCACTAGAGATCAACGGTGTGATGCCGTCAGCCGAAACCGTGTCCGCCAAGCAGTATCCGCTCTCGCGCGAGTTGTATCTGTTCACCAACGGTGAACCAGCCGCTGATACTCTGGCGGGCAAGTTCCTAAGTATGAGCCGCACGGAGAAAGGCCGTGAAATCATCGAGGAAATCGGTTTCGTGCCGGTACCCGATGCGAAGTAAATGAGCCAGACGCCATCTATGTTGCTTTCGCCCGCAGCACGGGCGCGCCGCCGCCTGGCCGAGATGGCCGGGCGGGGTGTCTTGTTCGCCGTCACCTCGGTGGCGGCGTTGTCCGTGCTGGCGATCATCTTTTTCATTGCGCGCGACGCCCTGCCGTTTTTCACGCAGGTCGGCATGCGCGAGTTTTTCCTCTCGACAGAGTGGTACCCGTCGCACCAGCCGCCGCAGTTCGGTGCGGCCGCGATATTCGTGGGCACCTTTTTGGTGACTGCGGCGGCGGTAGTGCTGGCGGTGCCGATCGGGCTCTTCGCTGCGCTGTGCATGAGCGATATCCTGCCGTTCGGGTTGCGCCAGCTTTTGAAACCGGTGATTGAGATGCTGGCGGCGATACCATCGGTGGTTTACGGGTTCTTCGCGCTGACGGTAGTCGCGCCGCTGGTGCAGGACGCCGGGCGCTGGCTGCCGGGTGATATTCAGATCGATAGCGGCGTCAACGCGCTCACGGCCTCGCTCATTCTGGGCGTCATGGCGTTGCCGACGATTGTGAGTGTGTCGGAGGATGCGCTTCAGGCGGCGGGGCGCGAGTTGCGTGAAGGCAGTTACGCGCTTGGCGCGACCCGCGCGGAGACGCTCTTCAAGGTGGTCATTCCAGCTTCGATAAGCGGACTCTTCTCGGCGGTGTTGCTGGGCATTATGCGTGTGATGGGCGAGACGATGGTGGTGTGGATGGCCTCGGGCAATGCGGCTCAGATTCCGAAGCCTTGGTACAACCTGCTGCTGCCGGTGCGAACCTTGACGGCGACCATCGCCGGCGATATGGGCGAGGCGGATCAGATGACCGGATCGACCCATTATCATGTACTTTTTGCGATGGGGCTCTGTCTGTTGCTGATGAGCTTCGCCTGTAATCTGGCCGGCGAGTGGGTCGTGGCGCGGCAGCGTAAAAAATTGAGGGGAGGCTGAGCAGATGCGGTTGAAGCTGCGAAAGCTGATGGATCGTGCGTTGACCGCCTGTGGCTATCTGGCGGTTGGCGTCATGGCGCTTTTCCTGTTGTGGGTGTTGGTTCCGGTCTTTACCAAAGGGGTGGGCGCGTACGTGTTTCGGGGCACGATGGAGCACCGGCGCATGATGCTGGGTGAGTTCGGGCGGGGTGACCCTGACCGGTTGCGTGCGGAGGCGGCGGACGTGTGGCGCGCGCGCGAGCCGATTTACAAGGCGTTTGCGGCGTTCGAGCAGGAACTGGATGCTATGCCGGCCTCGCGCCGCAGGGAGTTGCGTCCTGCGTTCCGTGGCGTGCGCGAGGATGTGGCCGTTCTGCTGGGCCCTGAGCCCGGTGCTCAACTGCCCGCGCTGACGCGCCGCATGTATGGGCAGACCCGCTGGCAAGAAGCTCGCAAAAAAGCAAACGCCGTTCTATTTGAGGAGACGTGGGAATACAACGATGCCGGCAGTCGGCGCGTACTGGTGCCGCGCGCCACACAGTTTGAGGGTACTGCGCTGGCGCCGGTGTTCACCAGCATTGAACGTGATCTGGAGGCGATGATGCGCCCGCGCCTTACCGTGTATCCGCGTTTCTTGACCGACCACTCGATCGACGCCCACTTTTTCGGCGGAATCGGGCCTGAGGTGGTGGGTACGCTCTATCTCTCTTTGGGCGCGATGCTTGTCGCGGTGCCGCTCGGGATTGTCGCGGCGATCTATTTCCAAGAATACGCCAAGGAAGGGCCGGTCATTGCCTTCCTGCGTTCCTGCGTCAACACGCTGGCCGGAGTGCCGAGCGTGGTGTTCGGCCTGTTCGGGCTTGCCTTTTTCATCAACACGCTGCGCGTGTCGCCTGGCAAAAGCGTGCTCGCCGGTGCGTTGACGCTGGCGCTGTTGGTCCTGCCGACTGTGATTCGAGCATCGGAGGAGGCGATCGCCGCCGTGCCGCGCGCTTACAAGGAGGGAGCGATGGCGCTGGGCGCGGGGCGCTTCCGTACTGTGGCGACGGTGATCCTGCCGGCGGCGCTGCCGGGCATTCTGACCGGCATTGTGATCAGTATGGGGCGTGCGGCCGGCGAGACCGCGCCGATTATCTTCACGGCTGCGGTTTCAGTCGGCCAGTTGGTCAAGCCGTCCGAGGTGTTGACCCAACCCACTCCGGCGCTTTCCTGGAATCTGTATAATCTGTGTACGGAGCATGAGGCGGTTGAAGAGTTGCGTCATGTGCAGTTCGGCATGGCCGCGACGCTGGTGTTGATCGTGTTGGCTTTGAATCTGGCGGCCATCCTGTTGCGGGCACGTGTCGCACGGCAGTTGAAGGGGTAAAGGATCTGACATGAAAGAGGAAGCAAAGGATGAAGGCGTGCATGTGGAGGCACGCGGCTTTTCGGTCTTTTACGGCGAGCAAGAGGCGGTCTGTAAGGTCGATTTGGCCATTCCGCGCGGGCTGGTGACCGCGATCATCGGCCCGAGCGGTTGTGGCAAAAGCACTTTCCTTCGCGCGATCAACCGGATGAACGACTTGATCCCCGGTTGCCACGCCGCAGGTGAGTTACTGTTTGATGGCGAGAATGTGTACGGTCCCGAGGTGGATGCTGCGGTGCTGCGCCGCAGGGTGGGCATGGTGTTTCAAAAGCCCAATCCGTTCCCCAAAAGCATCTATGACAACGTGGCATACGGCCCGCGCCTACACGCCCGCTGTGCGCGAAGCGAATTGGATACGATCGTTGAGGAGAGTCTGGTGAGTGCCGCGCTGTGGGACGAGGTGAAGGATCGCCTGCATACGAATGCGCTGGGTCTTTCCGGCGGTCAGGCGCAGCGGCTCTGTCTGGCGCGCGCATTGGCGGTAAACCCCGAGATTCTGCTGATGGACGAGCCGACGTCGGCGCTTGATCCCAAGGCCACGGCCCGCATTGAAGAGTTGATCGTGCAGTTGCGCGGCCGCTACACGATTGCGATCGTTACGCACAACATGCAGCAGGCGGCGCGTGTGTCGGATAAAACCGCTTTCTTTTACGAGGGCGACCTGATAGAATTCGACGACACAAAGACGCTGTTCACTCGTCCGCGCGAGCAGCGGACCGAGGACTACATTACCGGCCGTTTCGGCTGATGAACGTGGTGAGGGTTCAAGGATGAATATGATTTTTGTACGTGAGAGCCGAGCGATCAAGACCTCGATCCTGCGTCTGGCGGGAGAGGTGGAGCGACGTCTTGCAGAAGTGCTGTCGGCAACCGAGCAGCGTGATACGGACGCACTGAAAAGCTGGATGGCGCGGGATTCGGAAATCGACGATTGGGAGGTGCTGATCGAAGAGGAGTGCCTCAAGATTCTGGCGCTACACCAGCCGGTCGCCCGTGATCTACGTTTCGTGGTGGCGGTGCTCAAAATCAACAACGACCTAGAGCGGATCGGCGATATTGTTGTTAACATCGCTGACCGCGGACTGCGGCTTGCGGCCTTTCCGGTGACCCCCCTGCAACCGCGCCTGATGCAGATGGGGAGCATTGTGCGGGAGATGCTGTCGTCGAGTCTGGACGCCTTGATGGAACTGGATGTGGCGCAGGCCAAGGCTGTGATCATGCGCGACGACGAGGTCGACCGGCTCAATGCGGAGGTCATTGACGACGTGATCACACGGGCCGCGATCACCAACACCGGTGCTGTGGCCGAGGCGTTGATCCTGGCCTACGGTGTGGCACGCGATCTGGAGCGGATCGGCGACCATGCGACCAATATCGCAGAGGATATCGCCTACATGGTGGATGGTACGATCATCCGCCATCAGCGTCGGCAGTGGATCGGTAAGACCGGGGCAGAAACGGTACCGGATCAGCAGGAGGACGACGATGGCCAATGAGAACGTGTTGCTTATTGAGGATGATGCAGACATCCGCGAGTTGCTGAGCTACACTTTGAAACGTGAGGGCTACGCGGTTGAAGTGTGCGACTCCGCCGAAAGTGCGCAGAGTGTGCTAAGGCGGCGGACACTGCCGGATCTGATCCTGCTGGATCTGATGCTGCCCGGGACGGATGGCTACGCCTTCTGCCGGGCGTTGCGCACTGATGAACGTACTGAGCGAATTCCGGTGATCATGGTGACCGCGCGTGACGAGGATGCGGACATTGTGGCCGGCCTTGAGGTGGGCGCTGACGATTATGTGACCAAGCCTTTCAGCGCACGCATCCTGACGGCTCGGATCAAGGCGGTATTGCGGCGTTCCGCCGTTGAGCCAGAAGACGAAAAAGAGACGCTGACGCAAGGGCCGTTCGAGATCGACCGGCTGCATCACACGGTCCATGTGGACGGGCAGCCGTTGACGTTGACATTGAGTGAGTTTAAGGTACTGGAGCTTTTCGCAAGGCGTCCGGGGGTTGTCTTTTCGCGTTATCAGATCGTGGATGCGATTCACGGGCAGGACTATCCGGTGACTGATCGCTCGGTGGATGTGCTGATCGTGGGCTTGCGCCGCAAACTCGGCGACTACGGTGAGTGGATCGAGACCGTGCGCGGTGTGGGATACCGAATGAAGGCAGGGTGATCTGTGATCAGAAGAACACTGTTCTGGCAGTTTTTCGGTGCGCATATTCTCCTGCTGATTGCATCGGTGGGCTTTGTGACCTTCTATATGTGGCAGTCGGGCCGGACGACCTACCGTCGGCAGTGGCTACGTGAATTGGAAGTGCAGGCACGTCTTGCGGCTGCTCTGCTGCCGGACGGTGATGTCGTGGAGGTCGGTGCGGCGGCCGAGCATTTTTTTGAACGACTAGGCGCAGCCGACGCGCATCGCTTTACGCTTATTTTGCCGGATGGGCGGGTGATCGGCGATACCGGGACCAAGGCGGGCCGTATGGAGTCGCACAGTGACCGCCCCGAGGTGGTCGAGGCGATTGCAAAAGGGCGTGGCACAAGCCAGCGCTATAGCTACAGTTTGGGGCAATCGATGCTCTATCTGGCGTTGCGCATCCCGGAGCAAGGCGCGTTGCGTGCCGTGATCCGTGTGGCGGTTCCGGCCCAGATTATCACGCGAGAGACACGGGCTGCCCGACGCGTGATGGGGGGGCTGGTGGCGGTGGTGTTGGCAACCGCATTGGTTTTGAGTTACGGCTCGGCACGGCGTGTCATCAGACCGGTGGCGAATTTACGGCGCGGTTTGATACGGATCGGCCGTGGCGAGTTGGATTACCGGTTGCCGGTTCCCTCCGTGCCGCATCTGGCTGATTTGACGCGCGCCATCAATCGAACGGCCGACCGCTTGCAGAAGCATATCAATGCGTTGAACCACGAGCGGTCGTTACGTACGCTTATCCTCGCGAATATGACGCATGGTGTGATCGCGATTGATCCGGGGCACGCGGTGCTCGACATGAATGAATCGGCGCGGTGCCTGCTGGGGCTGAAGCATGTTGCGACGGCGGGTACGCTGATTAGCGACGTGCTGCGCGAACCTGTGCTGCTCTCGTTGATCGATGACAGTGAGCATAGCGAGGGGCCGGTTGAACGTGAGTTGACCGTGGCGAACGGAGTGGGCGGTGGACGGCGGCTGAACATGCGCGCCACCGCGCTGAATGACGCCGACGGCCGACGGGTCGGCACACTGCTGGTGCTGAGCGATGTCACCCTGCTGCGCCATCTCGAAACCGTACGCCAAGATTTTGTCGCGAACGTCTCGCATGAATTACGGACGCCCGTTACCTCGATCAAAGGGTTTGCCGAGGCGTTGCTGGACGGCGCATTGGACGATCCGGAAAAAGCTGAGCGTTTTGTGCAGATCATCATGCGCCAGTCTAATCATCTGGAGTCGATCATCCGTGACCTGCTGGAGCTTTCCCGACTGGACGAACGCGCTGGGCAGTCACTCGACCAACGGGAGACGCCGCTCAGCGAGATTGTTGAACATGCGGTCGAACTGCAGCAGGCACTGGCGGACGAGCGGGGCGTAACGCTGGCAGTTACATGCGGAGCGGAGTTGACGGTACGTGTGCATGCAGGGCTTGTCGAGCAGGCGCTGGTGAACCTGATCGACAACGCGATCAAGTACGGTGTCAACGGCGGGGTCAACCGCGTTGAGATCGAGGCGGCGCAGGAGGGCCCGACGGTACGCATCACCGTGCGTGACCATGGCCAAGGTATCGAGCCACAGCACATCGGGCGGCTCTTCGAACGCTTCTACCGCGTGGACAAGGGGCGCAGCCGTGAACAAGGGGGGACCGGGCTTGGTCTGGCGATCGTTAAGCACATTGCGCAGCTCCATGGCGGAACGGTCACGGTGACGAGCGAGCCGGGCAAAGGCACCGTCTTCACGCTCCGTCTGCCTGTGTGAAGCGCTGTTCGGGGTTTTCTCTCACGGGGCACAAAGGGCACAAAGGTTTTTTGGGGTGTCTTTTGGAGGCTAGCCGCAAGTCGCGGGTCGCGGCACCGCTTTCCGGCCCGTCCACGCTAAAGCGGCGTCGCGCGGAATACCGCTTGCCGCCGCACTCCAAATCATTTACCAGACTTGCGAGCATCTTAAATTG
>JAKJHA010000217.1 GCA_022704125.1 Verrucomicrobiota bacterium
TGGCACCGCCTGCGGCGGGCGCGGCCTTCTTGGCAGGCACGTTTTTGCGAATGCCGAGCGGAGCCTTGCCTTCGAGGAAAAGAATCCCCTTCTCTTGGCAAGCAGCGGCGATGAAGATGTTCTCGTCGTTGACCGGGAGATTGTTGTCGGTCAACATCTTCGTGAAGTGGGCGATCGACTTATTCGGGTCGGCGTCGTTGATCTCCAGCACCGTCTTCGTGGTGGGCGGCAGATCGAGTTGTTCAGAAGCGATCTTGACAATCTCAGGGTCAGGCTCGACCGGCGTCTTGCCGAAGTAGCCAAGCACCATCTTGCCGTAGCCGGGGGCGATCTTCTTCCACGGCCCCTGCAGCACGTTGTTGAAGGCCTGCTGGAAGTAGAACTGCGAGACCGGCGTGACTGAGGTGCCGAAACCACCACGACGCACGACTTCAGACATCGCGGCGATGATCTCGTTATAGCGGCTCATCAGATTGTTGTCACGCAACATCTGGGTGTTGGCCGTAAGCGCACCACCCGGCATGGGGGACCAGGGGATCATCGGTTCGACCTTGGTCGCCTCCGGCGGTAAGAAGTAGTCCTTCATGCACTCGTTGAAGATCTTCTCGGCCTCGCGTACCTTGTCGATATCGACGTCCAAATGATACTCGCTACCGCGCAACGCATGCCACATGACGATCACGTCGGGCTGGCAGGTGCCGCCCGAGACCGGCGAGAGCGAGAGGTCAATCGCATCCGCACCAGCGTCGAGCGCGGCCTTGTAGGCAGTGACACTGCAACCGGCGGTCTCATGCGTATGGTATTGAAGCTGCGTGCCTTCCGGCAGCATCTTGCGGGCGCGCTTGATCGTCTCGTAGACGTAAGCCGGCACCGAGGTGCCGGAGGCGTCTTTGAAGCAGACCGAATCAAACGGGATATCCGCATCAAGAATCGAGCGCAACGTCTTCTCGTAGAAGTCCGGATCGTGCGCGCCAGTGCAGCCCGGGGGCAGCGCCATCATGGTCACCACGACCTGATGCTTGAGACCGGCCTCGTGAATACAGCGGCCGGAGTAGATCAGGTTGTTGACATCATTGAGCGCGTCGAAGTTGCGGATCGTGGTGATGCCGTGCTTCTTAAAGAGTTGCGCATGCAGACGGATAACGTCCGACGAAGCGGAGTCGAGGCAGACGATGTTCACGCCGCGGGAGAGCGTCTGCAGGTTCGCGTCCGCCCCGGCCACCTCGCGGAAGCGGTCCATCATGCGGAACGAATCTTCATTGCAGTAGAAGTAGAGCGATTGGAACATCGCGCCGCCACCAGCCTCGAAGTAGGTAATACCGGCGTCGCGGGCCGCCGCCACAGCAGGCATGAAATCCTCGGTGAGGACGCGGGTGCCGTAGACGGATTGAAAACCGTCACGGAAAGCGGTACACATGAAATCAACTTTTTTCTTAGCCACGGTATGCTCCTTGCGGGATAGGTAATGGGTGTTAGGGGTTGTTGAAAAAAAATGGTTGGTGTTTGGTCTTAGTTTACGCGTGCTTGAGCCGCCGCAACCGCGATCGCGATCAGCACGGTGTCGTCATCAGCCCGTGCGACAGGACGCGTCCGCTTCTTGGGCTCCTCATCCGGCAGGATGTGATTAAAGCGCGACACAATCGTAGTGGAGCGGTTCATGACCCAGACCAACAGGGCGAGGAACACGGAAACGATGCCCATGCCTGCGACCAGTAAGACCAAACCTTGTTGAAAAATAGCCATCTAGAGACTCCTCTGTGATGAAAATAACATTTTGCCGTCCGATTATATCGGAAATCGGGGGGGGGTGTATAGCTCAAAATTTAACTAAAAAATCGCCAAATCGCCATCGCCAATCCGCCGGCAACACAAGCCTGACAACTTACGACCTCGCGAAAGAAAAGAAGGGGTTGCCGGAACTTGAAACCGGCAACCCCGACTTGAAACGCGTTGTGTCAAAGCTTCCAAGGCGCACGCATCGGGCGTTCCAGCATCCGGTTCGCCTCATCGTCGCCCGCGAACACCTCTTTTACGGGATCCCACTTGAGTGAGCGTCCCAGCTTATAGGCAATTATCACCAACTGCCCAAGCGATGCGGAGCGGTGCCCGATTTCCTCGTGCGAACTTGGACGCTCGCGGCTCTTGATGCATTCGAACCAGTTGGCGTGATGGTTGTTGGCACCGCTCACCTCCCGCCGCGTCAGTTTCATTTCGTCGAACAGGCTCTCCGGCCCCGCCTCCAACTTGCCGCCGCCGTACAGGATCGTCAGCCAGCCGCGTTCGCCCACAAACACCCCGCCAAAATTCCCCACCAAGCGTGCCTCTTGTGGCAGCACGTCTTTGTATAACTTCTTGGCCTGATCCCAGTTGTCGACATGGTGCAGCAGAACCCCATTGGCATAACGGCAGGTCAATGTCGGGTAGCCGCCGTCTGACGGCTGAATCAGTTCAACCGGACCGCTCTCCTCAAGGCCCAGTGCGTACTGGATCACATCGGTCGCGTGCGAGTGGTAGCCGGTCGACGCCCCCAGTCCGAAATCTTCGCAGAAATTCCACGGCACCACACCCGGAATCGGATTGCGGTGGTAGTGATGGTTGTACGGATGCCACGGCGCGGGACCGACCCACTGCTCCCAATCCAAACCTTCGGGCACCGGTTCTTCCGGCAACACCGGATTCAGCGGCACGCGTGATTTGCCGAGCAACGGAATGTTCTGCCACCCCCAGATGGTAAAGACATGCTTCACTTTACCCAGCCCGCCCGCGCGCACGAAAGCGATCGCCTGGTTGAGCGTCTGCATCGAGCGGTACTGCGAGCCGGTCTGGAATACGCGCTTGTTGGCGCGCACGGCTTCGACCAGCGCACGGCCTTGGCGCAGCGTCAGCGAAACTGGCTTTTCGCAGTAGACGTCTTTGCCCGCCTTTACCGCATGCACGGAGATCGGCGTGTGCCAATGGTCGGGCGTCGCCACCACCACGGCATCAATGTCGGCGCGCGCCAACATTTCGCGGTAGTCGGAGTAGGCCGCGCATCCGCTGTAGCTGCCTTCGGGACGCGACACCGCGTAGTTCGATTCGACAACCTCCTTGCCATCTTGGCAACGCGACCGGTCGGGATCGCACACCGCCAACACCTGAATGCCCTTGTCACCGACCAGCCGCCGCAAATGTCCCCGTCCCATGCAACCGTGTCCGACCAGTCCCACAGCGATCCGGTTGGCCGGTGCTGTTGTCCCGTCGGCGCCGCGCGCCGATGCGGGCACGATCCACGGCATCGCCAGCGCGCCTGCCGTCCCACTCATGAAAGCCCGACGTGATAGTGAATGCTTGAGTGACATCTCTTCCCCTTTTCCTATTTGCTCAACGACAAGCTGAGCTGATTGAAAAACTCAATACAACGTTGCACAGGCGGCTCGTTCTCCAGCCAGTCACGTGAATACTCGAGCCCCACCATGACCGGTTTTACCTGTAGTTCGTGCATTTTGCGCAGCAGCGCCTCGGTCTGTCCCGCGCCGCTTCCCCACGGCACATCAGCCCCCTTCGGCCCCGCCACGTCCAAGTCGTGAAGTTGCAACGTGATCAGGCGATCTTTCAACTGCTCGATGCCCTTGACCGGATCGATCCCGTCGCGTATCCAGTAGCCCACGTCCGCGCACGCCCCCATGTAACTGCTGCGTCCCTCGCACACACGCAGGATCGCCTCGGGGCTCCAATAGTGCGGCGAGGCCTTGCGGTCATGGTTGTGCAGCCCGACTTTGATGCCGTACTCCTGACAGAAGCGATCGATCATCGGCAGCGTCTCCACCGCCGGTTCCGTCATAAAAACCTCAATGCCCATCTTACGCCCGAACTCAAAAACCGCGCGGCATCCCGCTTCATCGTTCGGGATAGTATGGTAGTAGTAGGTCAGCATGCGCACGCCTGCTTCGTCCATTTTCAGCCGGATGGCTTGCAACTCATCGTCCGAGAGGTTCGGCGTGAAATTCTTGGGGATATCCTTGCTAACCTTTTGGAAACTCAGGCCGCCGACATACGGCAACCCCAGCTTCGCGGTCTTCTCGATGGTTTCGAAAAGGGTGTACTTGTGGAAAGTGTAGGCCTCGATACCCAACCGCCATCCCAGTTTCTCCTGTGCCCGGAGCGCCGGCGTGAGCAGACCGCTCGGCAGGGTCGGTGCGGGCAGGTCGCCCAGCGCGAACTGCGCACCGGCCAGGAAGAACGGTAGCAGGTTCGGGTTTTTGAAGATCGCCGGATGATGTCCGAACCCCGCGTAGAACACGCGCCCGCGCCCGTACTGCCGGACCCACGCCATCGCGTAATCCTTGTCCGCGCGATACGCGCCGTCGCGCGGCTCGTTGGAAAGGTCGGTCCGTTCGGTATCGATGCTGAGCAGCACGCGGTTGCGCCGACGCGAGTAGGTGCGCTGCGGACGGAAGAACTCATCCTGCAGCTTGAAACCCTGACCGCCGAAACAGGCGAGCAGCGGATGGTCGGGATCGTCAAGCTTCATGAAGACCTGCTCATCCGCCGCACGATGAGCCGCGCCACGCGTCCCCAACATGATGCCGTACTCCGGCCAATCCTCTTTCCC
>JAKJHA010000218.1 GCA_022704125.1 Verrucomicrobiota bacterium
CAAGCCCATGCCTACTACAATGTCGAGGCCAAGCTGCAGGTCGACAAGCTCACCGTCGAGGATTCGCCCCCCGCCGTGACGCTCGCGTCGCCGACTGATGTCACGGTCAGCGGCCTGTCGCTCGCCTGGTCGCCCTACGCGGGCGACGGTTTCCAGTGCTACAAGGTCTTCCGCCATACCGCGCAGAATGTCGACGAAACGCACACGCTTGTCGCGACCATCACCGACCCTGCCGTGACCAACTTCACCGACACCGCGCTTTCGGCGCGCATACGCTACTTCTACAAGGTCTATGTATACAACACATCCGACACCGGGACGCCTTCCAACGAGGCCTCCGCGCAGACACTGGGCGTTTCGCTCGGATGGACGGACGACTTCGGTTCCGGCGTGGATCCTGCGTGGACCTTCTCCGGCACATGGGGCATTCAGGACGGCGCAGGCGTGAACGGCACCCCCGCGCTGACCGATTCGCCCGGCGACTACGCTAACTACAGTGACACATGGGCACAGACCGCTGCGGACTTGAGCGCGGCGACATGGCCCGTACTCGTCTTCACGGATCGCCACGCCCTGCCGCCCACGGGCGACAACGCCTTTGTTCAGATCGGCGCGGCCGACAACAACAACATCGCTTCGATCTCCTGGACTACCGTTTATAGTACCCGCGGTACCCGTGCCGACTGGCGCGAGCAGCAGATCGACCTCTCGCGTTGGAAAGGGCGTCACACCGTCTACATCCGCTTCCGCTTAGGCACGGACGGGAGCGTGACCGATGACGGCTGGGCCATCGACAACGTCGCCGTACGCGAGCACACGCCGCTTCCGGGTGCATCCACCTTGTACGAACGCTTTGAAAACGGCCTGGATACTTGGATCAACGGCGGTTGGGCTGTCTCCTCCGTCACGCCCTACGAAGGCAGCGCCTGTGCCCTCGATCACGTCCATAGCACAGTCCAGGGCTACACCGACTCGTGGCTGGTCTATGGCGGCGAACTCGATCTCAGCGGCATGGATGACGCCATGGTCACGCTCTACGCCCGTGGCTGGCGCGGCTACAATAACTATGGACATCTCAACGTCAGACTCTCAAAGGACGGCGGCGTCAACTGGCACGACCTCTCCGGTGCTCTCAATGTCGCCGATGCTTGGGGCCGCTTCCAGTATGCCGTGCCGGCTGACTACCGTACCGCAGGTGTCCGGATCGCCGTCTCGAGTTATGCGCACCGCTATGATCTCGACAGCCAGTTCTACATCGATGCGCTCGGCATCGGTGGCGTGGCACCCGGTGCGCCCGTCCCGCTCACGCCAGCCGATGGCGCGACCGTCACGATGTTGCGCCCGGCACTCGTTGTCGAGAACGCCGTGGACAACCAGAGCGACCTGTTGACCTACCGCTTCGAGGTCTACACCAACGCCGAGATGACCGCCGAAGCGCTTGTGGCGCAGACACCGGCCATCGCCGGCGGTGCCGGGACGACCTCTTGGCAGATCGACGCCAACCTTCCCGATGGCGCTCAGGTCTGGTGGCGCTGCTGTGCCACTGACAACAACGAGAACATCGGCCCGTGGAGCGCGACGGCCACCTTCTTCGTGAACCTCGTCAACCATGCGCCGACAGCGCCGGAGATTATCTCGCCCTACGCTGGTGCTACGATGCCCGATGCCAACGGCTACTTCATCTGGTTCGCCAGCGGAGACAACGACCCTGGAGACGCCATCACCGGCTATCAACTCCAGATTGCATCAGACGAGACCTTCACCAACATTTTGGTGACGGCGGTAATCGCGCCGCAACCCAGTACGCTTCTGGCGCAGATGAAAACGCTGCCCGGATATGACGCGCTGGTGTTGAACGCGCGTTACTACTGGCGCGTATGCGCTCTGGACATTTGGAGTGAGCCGTCGCCGTGGTCGACCGCCGCGTTCGTATACGGCGAGTTGCAGACGCCGGAGCCGCCAGAGCCGCCTGCGCCGGTCACAATCACCAGCATACAGATGGGTGCCAACAATCAAGTCACGCTCTCGTGGACGCCCAGTGAACGCCCGGTGCGCATCGAGTTCACGCGCAGCCTGACCCATCCGCAGTGGACCGCGATTGAAGGCGCGACCGGACTCACCGTGACCACGGCCGTCGTGCCGTACCCGGCGGACGCACCCTGCGGCTTCTTCCGCGTAGTCGTCGAGGACGCCGAATGAGCAGGGGGGGTAGTGCGTTAGTTCATTAGTGCGTTAGTGCGTTAGTGCGGGAGTGCCGCGAGTCGCGAGTCAACCTTTCTTGTTGTGACCACGCAGTCGTTCGCACGGCGGTTGTCACGGTGTCTGCTTTGGTGTAAAATGGCCGGCATTCATGTGCTTTGTCCCGAGAATAGATTCCACTTTTGTGGCTGTTGTCACTCCGTTTACGCATGCATTCCGGCATGTGCGCCGGGTGTTGTGCGTCACCTTGCTGGTAAACCTGTGCGGTTGTACGCACCTGCGGACACCGGAAGCCGGGAGATGGTCGTGGGGCTGGCCGCCTTGGGCGCAGCGCACCGAGGCGACGGCGGACGACGCACTGAAAGCGGACGCGGAAGCTGGCGATGCGGCGGCGCAGTATACGCTGGGGTTCTCGCTTTTGTACGGTGAAGGATTGCCGCGCAACGTGGGCGAAGGCTTGGCATGGTTGCGGAAGTCCGGCGAGAACGGGTATCTAAAAGCGCAGGCAGCGCTTGGACTCCTGTACATGAAGGGCATGCCCGGTGACGTATCGATCGATGAACGTCAGGCCGAGCAGTGGCTGACCAAGGCCGCTCAGCAGGGGCATGCGTCAGCGCAGGCGAGTCTGGGCGCGTTACTGCTTTCGCAAAGCAGCAGCGTGCGCGACCCAGAGGTGGGCGTGGTGTGGCTGAAGCGTGCGGCAGACCAAGGCGACGAAACGGCACAGGTGGCGTTGGGCCTCATGTATCAAAAAGGCTACGTGGTGGCGCAGAATGATGCGGAGAGTGTGCGCTGGTACAGCAAGGCGGCCGAGCAGGGCCATGCGACCGCGCAGACGCAGCTCGGTATCGCGCGTTACCGCGGACGGGGCGTCGCGCAGTCATTCGAGGAGGCGCGTATCTGGTTCGAACGCGCTGCAGCGCAGGACAATGCGTTGGCGATGTCCAATCTCGGTGTGATGACGAGTCGTGGCGAGGCCATGCCGCGCGATGACGCGCAGGCGGTCGCCTGGTTCCGCAAGTCGGCGGAGCGCGGCTGTGATGACGGCCAGAGTAATCTCGGTGCGGCCTACTACAAGGGCATTGGTGTCGAGCAGAGTTTTGTCGAGGCGTTGGCTTGGTTCCGCAAGGCCGCCGATCAGGGGCACGCGGGGGCGCAATTCAGACTGGGCCTGATGTTGGTGGCCGGTCAGGGCACGGCCGCGGATGCTGCGGCCGCCGCAGTTTGGATCGCCAAATCAGCGCAGCAAGGTTTCCCTCCAGCCGTGAAGTGGCTGCAGGAGAAAAACGAATAACGTACAGTAATCAGTGAGTGACAATCAGAAAACTGATGGAGGTTCAAAATGGCTCGTGTTGCTTTCAACGGTAATCCTGTGACGACGGCGGGTGACTTGCCCGCAGTGGGCGAGATGGCCCCGGATTTTGCTTTGGCAGGCAAGGATCTTTCGGACATCACGCTCAAAGAGTTCGCAGGGAAAACCGTGGTGTTGAATATCTTCCCGAGCATCGACACGCCGGTCTGCGCGGCATCCGTACGTCGCTTCAATGCCGAAGCGGCGGCGCTGGGCGATACCGTTGTGCTTTGCATCTCGGCTGATCTGCCGTTCGCTGCGGGTCGTTTCTGCACGGTTGAAGGGATCGACAAAGCACTGCCGGCGTCGAGCTTCCGTGCGCCGGAATTCGGCGTGCAGTACGGCGTTGCGATCACTGACGGGCCGTTGCGGGGGTTGTTCTCCCGTGCGGTCGTGATCGTCGGCCCAGACGGCAAGGTGCGGTATGCCGAGCAGGTTGCCGAGATGACGCGGGAGCCCGACTATGAGGCGGCGTTGCGCGCCTTGGTAAAGGAGTAAAGTCGATGATGCGTGAGCGTCGTGCGTGTCTCCGTTTGTTTGCGGCAGCATTGATGGTTGTTGGCTATGCGGCGCTGGGCGCCGATGCAGTGCCGTCGGCTTGGCGCGCCACAGACTCGGGTTTCGAACTGGCACTGGCGCGCGGGACGCTCACATGCGACAGCCGCGGACGAATGACGCTGCGTGCGGAGGATCAGCCCGCGCTGGAGTTGGTGTTCTTCCTCTGGCATGGTGCCTACCTGTACGAAACGCAACCTAAGGGACATTCGGAGAGCGCTACCCTGGAGGCGAACGGTGTCTTGCGTCTGGTCGGTCTGTGGGGCGCGCGCGAGGGTTCAGCGCCGGTGCGCTACACGATGGACCTCGTGCCGTCGGCCGAGGGGGCCGAAGTGCGATTGGCGCTTGAGGCTCTTGCAAAACCCCCACACCGCAACGCCTGACGGCCTGCGGGCGGGACGTCTTGTCAGCGAACCATCCCACCGCCCGGCGCGGCCGGGCATGACGCTCCGCCCCACGCCGCGTCGCCTTCT
>JAKJHA010000219.1 GCA_022704125.1 Verrucomicrobiota bacterium
CAACGTCATGTCCGGAGTCTCCTCGGCAGAGAACGGTAGCAGCGAGAAGACCGCTGCACGCCCCGCCATAGACTCGGTGATACCCTGCATCAGCGGGGCCTCCTGTGAGCCGGTGAGCAGCCACAGCCCTTTGCGATCCGGCTGCCGGTCGATGCGGGTGCGCACGTAGGCGAACAACTCGGGCGTGTTCTGCATCTCGTCGAGAATGACAGGAAGCGTGAGGCTGTCCAGAAACGAGCGCGGATCAGCCCGCACCCGCGCCACGACATCCGGATCTTCCAGCAGTACGTGCTGACAAGAGGGGAACAGATGGCGCAACAGCGTGGTTTTTCCGGAGCGCCGAGGCCCCGTCACCAGCACGGCGGGAAAGTGCGCGACCGCCCGCAACACCTCCGCTTCCAGTGTTCTATCCCGGTATTTCATGTGACATTTATAAAGTGTCGGTTTAGAATTGTCAACACAATTCAGAGCCGTCCTCGCCAGCCTCTGATTTTCGCCCCGTTGTCTGTCGTTCAGTTCTGTGGGCCGTGCCACATGGGGAAAAATGAGTTTTCGACAAACCTAATCGGATAGGATACCATTCGACCTAAAGAGCCACTCTTTGGCATCGGGTTTCAGAAGGGCAGAACTGAACGCTCTGTCGTGTTCTACGGTGGTGATAGGCAATGATGCGCTTTCGTATAAAACCAGTCTTGATAGTCGCAGGTGCTATGGCGGCATCCCTTGTGGCGTTGTTCTCTCTGATCTCCTGCATTGAGTGGGCGTACATAAAATGGGAAGAGACTTTTGACATAGAGTTCGACTTAAATTTATGGAATCAAGGTAGCCGAGAACGACTGTACTCTGAATTCGCAACACAGATTGACGCTCCTCGCATCAAAATGTGCCGCGACATCATTGCGAAAAAACTTTTGCTGGGAAAGACAAAAGCAGAGATCGTTGATCTGCTCGGCCAACCAGACAATTATCCATTCAGAGAACCTTGGGGATTCAATTATTGGGTCGGCCTACAAAGGGGACCAATGAAAATGGACTCTGCATGGTTGGCAATAAGGTTTGATGACACACATCATGCCGTTGAAGTTAAAATGAAACAAGACTGAGAACGCCCAGCACACGGTTCACGGCCCGTACACCGGCTCCAGGACAAAACCATATTGATAGACACGACCGGCGGGGAGTTGGTGTTCGGGCCAGGGACGCGCGCCCCAACTGTTCTCGCCCGCGAGTCCCATCTGGCCGTAGTCGAGTCGCAGCACCCGGTTGCCGCAACGGCTGAGTTCCCACGGATGTTTGCGCGTTTCAAGCTCTTCCGTCGTGTAAGGCAGGAGACTGAAGTTGAGCTTGGGATCGCCCCACACCCGGATGCCCTTGCCCGATGCGTCGGTAAAAGTCGCCCAGAAGACTTCCGTGCGGTTGCCGGTTTCCTGCGGCTCGACATAGGGGAAGAAGAGGTCGTCAGCCGGAAGTTCGTAACGACCGAAAAAGGCTGAGTCGCGGCGGTCCGTATAACTCTCGTGAGGCCCGCGCCCCAACCAAGCCACGCGGTCATAAGCAGCCGGAATCTGCGCGGTCATGCCGATCCGCGGCAGCGCCGACAGCCCCTCGCCCTTGGGCTCGATCTGAAACGCCACACGGATCTGTCCGGCGTTGGTGAAGGTGTAGATCAGCGTGCCGACTGTTTCGCCTGCGGTGGGGTAGGCGAGTGACACCAGCACGCGCCAGTTGCCGTCGACTTCGCGCCGGACCGTGACTTCGCTTACCTTGCGGCCTGCAGTTGCTTCGCGCCACACCGCATGACGCGCCGCCATGTTGTTGCCGCGATCGTTATCGGTCGGCGCGCGCCAGAAGTCTGGCGCCAACGGCGTCAGGAGTTGCTCGACGTCATTGACCTTCCAGGATTCAATCGCGCCGCTTGCCTTGTTGATGCGCACGCTGAAGCCGTCGCCGGTTGCCGTGACCGCCGTTTTGCTCTCATCAAGCCTGACGGGTGCGCGGCCCGCGACATTCGCGAACGGCGCGGGATGCGGATCGGCCGGCACGACAACTTGGTCACGGGCGACCACATGGCCTTTTTCGGCCCAGATGCTCGCGCGGGTTGTGGCGAAGCTGAAGTTCCATGTGCTGACGCGCGCCGCATAGGTAGGGCGGCGTACCATCGAAAGCGGCAGTTCGACTGTGCGGCTACCCTGCGGCGGCACGTCCAGCGCTTTGAGGCGGCCCTTCGCCACCACCTCGCCGTTCTCCTCGTAGGTCCAACGGGCATCGAAGCCGCTCAGGTCTGTAAAGAGGTGGCGGTTGCGGATCAGGAAGAGACCGCGCGACACATCGACCGCCTCGACCGCGATCGGTTGATAGCAGTACCGCATCTCCGCGAACTGCGGTGACGGGCGGCGGTCGGACTGCACCAGCCCATTGCAGTTGAAGTTGTCGTCGTTGGGGAAATCGCCGTAGTCGCCGCCGTAAGCCCAGAAGGTCGTTGGACCGTCATGGCGTAGGCGTTCGGAGGGGATCGGGTGGCGTAGCGCCTGATCGACGAAATCCCAGATGAAGCCGCCCTGCAAATTGGGGTAGGTGCGGATCACGCGCCAATAGTCGGCCAGATTGCCCGACGAATTACCCATCGCGTGCGAGTATTCGCAGAGGATAAAGGGGATGGTCGTATCGCTGCGGCGACCATACGCCTCGATGTCGTGCACACGGGCGTACATGGTGTCGACGAAATCGTGCGGCCCGTTGCCTTGGTTTTGGATCATGCGGCCCGGATCGCGCGTCTTGATCCAACGGTAGGCCTGCTCGAAGAAATCGGAATCCACGTTATTCTCGTTGCCGAGCGACCAGAAGAGGATCGAGGGATGGTTCTTGTCGCGCTCGACCATGCCGATCTCGCGGTCCATCGCGGCCTCGCGGAAACAGGGGTCGCAGACCGGATTACGCGCATTGCTGAGACCGTGCGTCTCAAGGTTGGCCTCGTCCATCACATAGAGCCCGTACTCATCGCACAGGTCATACCAGCGCGGATCGTTGGGATAGTGGCTGGTGCGCACGGCGTTGATGTTGTTGCGCTTCATCAACAAGATGTCTTCCACCATACGGCTGTACGGCACGGCATAGCCGTGGTCGGGATCCATTTCGTGGCGGTTGACGCCGCAGATCATGATCGGCTGGCCATTCAGCAGGATCTGGCTGCCGCGTGCCTCGACTTGGCGGAAGCCCACACGCTGCGGGATGGACTCGATGACCGCACCTCGCGCGTCACGTAGCGTGAGCAGCAACGTGTAGAGCGCAGGATCTTCAGCCGACCACAGGCGAGGCGCATCGACGGCAAGGTTGAGTTGGAAGCAGCCATCGACCGGCATGGCGCGCCCGCGCGCGACGTGGCGTCCCTTGAAACTGCGCGGGACAAGCTCAGCTTCAAGCACTGGCGGCTGGGCATCAGTGGGTTGCGTGAGGCGCGCATCGATCTTGAGATTCCATGTGTCATCGTAGACGCCTGACGTCAGCGGCGTGGTATGCACGATGAAATCGCGCAGGTGGGCCTTCGGCGTCGACCAGAGGTAGACCGGACGGATCAGGCCCGAAAGCCGCCAGAAATCTTGATCCTCCATGTAAGAGCCGTCGCACAGGCGGTAGACTTCAACCGCAAGCGTGTTGTCGCCGTCGGTCAGCGAATCGGTGATGTTAAACTCTACGCCTTGGCGTCCGTCCTCGGCGTATCCCAAGCGCTCGCCGTTCAGCCAGACGTTGATCGCGGAGGCAAAGCCCTCGAAGCGCAGATACACGGTGCGTCCTTCCCAATCTTCCGGCACTCGGAAGGTACGGCGGTAGGAACTGACGGCGTTACGCTCCTTGAAGGTCGTGTAACGCGAATCGGGCTCGCCCATGACAAATGGCGGATCGACCTTGAAGTAATAGCCGATATTCTTGTAGAGCGGCGTGCCATAGCCCTGCACCTCCACACAACCGGGCACGGTGATCGCAGACCAGGCTGTCGTATCGAACGATGGTTGATAGAAGGTGGTCGGACGCTGGTCGGGATGCGGCACCCAGTTGAACTGCCACTCGCCGTCGAGCGAGAGAAAATAGGGCGACTCCTTACGTGATGTGGCGTTGCGCGCCGCTTTGGGTGAATCAAAGACCATCATCGTGGCGGTTGATGGCTCCGTACCGACGCGGAAGACGCGCGGGTTCTCCCAGTCGGGGCGGCTCTCGTAACGCGCGGCATTGTGCGTAGCGGCAGGCTTCAGGTTGCCGTCCAGCGTGAAGACCGTCTCTACCCAGTTCGCCCGTGCGTTGCGCGTACCCTCAACAGCGAGGTGCACACGTCCAACGCCCTTCAAGTCAACGTCGAACGGCTTGGCTGGCTGGCCGGTACGCAGCACACCACTGCGCCACAGTTCGCGACCGTCGCCGCTGATCACGAATTCGGCCTGACCGTCGAGGTTGTCGTCCACTCCGACCTTACCGGCGAAGCGGACTGCCGAGCCGGTCAGTAGACAGAGTTCAGCCGGGATGGTCAGTCCCAATCCTTCGGCATACTTTACGCCCGCGACTGCGAGCCCGCGAGTGTCCGCTC
>JAKJHA010000220.1 GCA_022704125.1 Verrucomicrobiota bacterium
CGGGCGGGTTAGTGAGTAGCAGTGAATGGATGACGACTTGTAACCTAGACGTCAGGGTGACGGGTTGTCATACGGGATGTTGAGCCTGTGAGATTCCTTGACACAAGATGACGGGGACGGAAAAGAGTTGAAAGTTGAGAGTTGAAAGTTGAGAGTTGCCTAATCATGTCGCCCCCCCTACTCCAAGTTGATCGCCTCTCCGTCACGTTCCGGCGTGACGGAATGCTGACCACGCCTGTGCGTGATGTCTCGCTGACCGTCCAGGCCGGCGAGCGCGTCGCCGTAGTCGGTGAAAGCGGTTGCGGCAAAAGTCTCACCGCCCTTTCGCTCACGCTGCTCTCGCCCACGGACCGCGCCCGTCTGCAGGGGCGTGTGCTGTTCGACGGCACAGACACCCTAACGCTTAGTCCCGACGCCCTGACCCGCATACGCGGTCGCGGTATCGCGTATGTCTTTCAAGACCCTTCCGCAAGCCTCAACCCGGTAATGCGCGTGCACGATCAGATCGCAGAGTGCCTGCCCGACCTGCCGTGCGCCGAACGCCGCGAAGCCTGCGTCGAATTGCTCACGCGAACCGGACTTCCGGATCCATCCCGCGCGGCCCGCGCTTTCCCGTGTGAACTCAGCGGCGGCCAGCAGCAGCGCGTCATGCTCGCTATGGCACTGGCCGCGCGGCCCAAGTTGCTGGTCGCAGACGAACCGACCACCGCGCTCGATGTCACTACCCAGCGTCAGGTACTCGACCTGATTGACACGCTGGCGGATGCCGACGGCATGGCAGTGTTGCTGATCACCCACAACCTCGGCTTGGTCGCCGGGCGCATGACGCGCGTGTATGTGATGTATGCGGGACAAGTCGTGGAATCTGGTGCCGTGACCGACGTACTGTCGAACCCGCGCCACCCCTACACGCGCGGCCTGCTGGCCGCAGTGCCGATGCTTGACGCTCCGCGTAACGCTCCGTTGCAAGACATCCCCGGCACCGTACCCTCACCTGACGCCTGGCCGGTCGGCTGCGCCTTTGCGCCGCGCTGCGTACAGGCCGACGCGCGTTGCCACACCGAACAACCCCCTGAAATCGACTCCGCCGACAGCCACCGTTCGCGCTGCTGGCACACACAGCCATGCCACTCCTGACCGTTCAAGACTTGTACGTCACCTATCGCACGCCCGGCCAGCCGCCGGTTCGCGCCGTGTGCGGTGTTTCATTCAGCCTCGCGGCCGGCGAGTCACTCGGCATCGTCGGCGAAAGCGGCTGCGGTAAATCGTCGCTCGCCCGCACACTGATCGGCTTGCAACCGGCCAGCGCCGGAACGCTCACGTTCGAAGGCCAGGCGGTTGACCGGCTCTCGCGGCAAGGCTTTCGCGATTACCGGCGTGCCGTGCAGATGGTCTTCCAAGATGCCACAGGCTCGCTCAATCCGCGTATGACGGTCCGACAGACGCTGCACGAAGTGCTACGCGTCCACCGCATGCGCCCGGCGGCGGCGATTCCGCAACGCGTCGACGAACTGCTGGATTTGGTGGGACTGCCCGCGACAGTGCTGGACGCCTTTCCGCGTGAAATCAGTGGCGGCCAGTGTCAGCGCGTCAGTTTCGCGCGCTGCCTGGCGCTCGAACCACGCCTGATCATCGCGGACGAACCGGTCAGTGCGCTTGACGTCTCGGTTCAAGCCCGCATCCTCAATCTCGTACGTTCCTTGCAGCAGCGCCTCGGCCTCTCCATCATCCTCATCTCGCACGACCTCGCCGTCGTCCGCAACATCTGCGACCGCGTGGCCGTGATGCATGACGGCGTGTTCGTCGAAACCGGCATTGCCGCCGATGTGCTCGACGCGCCCCGCCATGCTTACACGCGCACATTGCTGGAGGCAGTGCCGGACGTCGGCCGCGCTCTACAAAGACGCGGAGTTTAGCTTCAACATCCACTCTCCGACGTTGCCAAGGTCGGCGGTATTCCGTATACTGGCGCGACTTTTCAACGTTCATGTCTTTTTGGAGAGAGCGACCATGGCTTACGACAAGATCACGCTGCCTGCCTTCGGCGAAAAAATCACTCTGGCTAACGATGGCACCTTGCAGGTTCCGGATTGTCCGATCATCCCCTTCATCGAAGGTGACGGCACCGGCCCCGATATCACGCGCGCCGCGATGATCGCCTGGAACGCCGCCGTGACCGCCGCGTATGGTGACAGTCGCAAGATAGCCTGGATGGAGGTCTAT
Organism: Verrucomicrobiota bacterium; assembly: GCA_022704125.1. Classification (GTDB taxonomy): domain Bacteria; phylum Verrucomicrobiota; class Kiritimatiellia; order RFP12; family UBA1067; genus DUPH01. The sequence goes on from JAKJHA010000220.1 coordinate 2,224, forward strand.
GCCGGCGAGAAAGCCAATGATGTCTACGGTCCCAACACCTGGTTGCCCGCCGAGACGCTGACGGCCTGCCGCGATTATCTGGTCTCGATCAAAGGCCCGCTGACCACGCCGGTTGGCGGTGGCATCCGTTCGCTCAACGTGGCTCTGCGTCAGGAACTCGACCTGTACGTCTGTCTGCGCCCGGTGCGCTGGTTCCAGGGCGTGCCCACGCCGGTGAAGCGCCCCGAGTTGACCGACATGGTAATCTTCCGCGAAAACACCGAGGACATCTATGCCGGTATCGAGTGGCTGGCCCAGACCGACAACGCCCGCAAGGTTATCTCCTTCTTGCAGGATGAGATGGGCGTGAAGAAAATCCGTTTCCCTGAATCGTCATCAATCGGCATCAAGCCGGTGTCAATCGAGGGTACCCGGCGTCTGGTCAAGGCCGCGATCGACTACGCCATCGCCAATGACCGCGCCTCAGTAACTCTGGTCCATAAGGGCAACATCATGAAATTCACCGAGGGTGGCTTCCGCGACTGGGGCTACCAACTCGCCCGCGAGGCATACGGTGCCAAGCTCATCGGTGACGGCCCCTGGTGCTCGTTCAAGAACCCCAAGACCAGTCGTGAGATCATTGTGAAAGACTGCATCGCTGATGCTTTCCTGCAGCAGATTCTAACGCGCCCCGCGGAATACGATGTGATCGCCACGCTCAACCTCAACGGCGATTACATTTCGGACGCCCTTGCGGCCTGCGTCGGCGGCATCGGCATCGCGCCCGGTGGTAACATCAACTATACCACCGGCGTGGCGGTTTTTGAAGCGACCCACGGCACGGCCCCCAAGTACGCCAATCTCGACAAGGTCAACCCCGGTTCGTTGATCCTCTCCGGTGAGATGATGCTGCGCTACATGGGTTGGACCGAAGCCGCCGATAAGCTGATCGCGGCGATGAACACCGTGATCTCGGCCAAAACCGTGACCTACGATTTCGCACGCCTGATGGAGGGCGCCACCGAAATCTCATGCAGCGCGTTCGGCAAGGAACTTGCCGTCGCAATGCGCTGAACGGCACAGGAAAAACGGAGAACTTCTCAATTCCCCCAACTCCTAAATCCCAACTCCCAACTCCTAACTCCTAAATCCTAACTCCTAAATCCTAACCGCCCTGTTGCCATGATCATACGCACGACCGCATATCCTCGCGCAGCGCTCATCGGAAACCCTTCCGACGGTTATTTCGGAAAGACCATCGCTTTCACCTTTTCGAATTTTTCCGCGCGCGTTACGCTCTATGAGTCGCCTGATCTGGAGATCGTGCCCTGCCGTCGCGATGGATCGATTTTCGCCAGCATCCAATCGCTGCACGATGACGTGCGACTCTTCGGCTACTACGGCGGCATCCGCTTGCTCAAGTCGGCGATCAAGTGCTTCTACGACTACTGTCAAGAACACGAGATTAAGTTGCACGCCAACAACTTCACGATCCGTTACGACACCAACATCCCTAACCTCGTCGGCCTGGCTGGCTCCAGTGCTATCATCACGGCGACGATGCGCGCCCTGCTGGCCTTCTACGACGTTACGATTCCCAAACCCCAACTCGCCAACCTGATCCGCGCTGTCGAAACCCGCGAGTTGGGCATCGCCGCCGGCCTGCAGGATCGTGTGGCGCAAGTCTATCAAGGCGTCGTCTTCATGGACTTCGATAAGACGTTGCTCGAAACCCAGGGCTTTGGCCACTATGAGCCGTTGCAGATTTCCAACCTGCCGCCGCTCTATATCGCCTACCGCACCGACCTCTCGGAAGGCTCGGAAGTCTTCCACAACAACATCCGCGACCGCTTCAACCGCGGCGAGAAGGAAGTCGTGGATGCCATGAACTTCTGGGCCGACATTACCATGCAGGCACGCGCCGCGCTGGCGGAAGGCGACTGGTCCACCCTCGCCGCGTTGATGGACGCTAACTTCGACCGCCGCCGTCAAATCTTCAGGCTCAGTGAAGGCAATCTGCGTATGGTCGAAACCGCGCGCGAAGTAGGCGCCTCCGCCAAGTTCACCGGTTCCGGCGGCGCCATCATCGGCACCTACACTGACGAGGCCATGTACGAGCGGCTGGCCAAGGCTTTCGCGCCCCAAAACATCCGCGTCTTCAAGCCGATCCTCGTCTGATTGAAAGTTGAACGTTGAACGTTAAAAAAACGAGTGTTTCTTATGGTCACCAAAGCTGTTATCCCCGCCGCCGGTTTCGGCACACGCTTCCTGCCCGCCACCAAAGCGGCCCCCAAAGAGATGCTGCCGATCGTCGACACGCCGGTTATCCAGTACGTGGTCGAGGAGGCCGTAGC
>JAKJHA010000221.1 GCA_022704125.1 Verrucomicrobiota bacterium
GCGCCTCTTCGTCAGAAAATCCTGCAAAATCCCTTGCGTGCAGGCGTGGCACGGGCATCCTGCCCGTGTTTCATGGGCGGGACGCCCATGTCACGAGGGGGTTTTGCAAGAGCCTCGAGCATGTCCACGAGGGTTGTGTCGAAATCGTCCTCTGTCTGCGAGGCGCCTTGGTCTTCCAGAACCAGAGGCAGCACTACCGCCTGATGCCCGGTGACCTGCTCATCAACCGTCCCGGCGATCGCCACCGGCTAGTCACCTATCCCAAGGGTCTTGTGCTCTACTGGATGCTGGTGAAGGTCGCCCCGGCGGGCGGCCCCCTTCTAAAACTCCCTCCGAAAGAGCGCCGCACACTCCAGCGGAAACTGCTGGAATTTTCCCCGCAAGTACGGCGTGACGACGGTACCGTCCGCCATGCCTTCGTACGTCTATTTGACTACTATGACAGCCCCCCGTCCGACGGACGCATGCTCGGCCTGCTCGGCACCTGTCTGCACCTGCTTCTGGCAACACTCCAGACCACGCAACACGGCAAGCCTTCGCCAGTTGCCGACCGCCTTGAGAAAACAGTCGCCATGCTCCGCCAGAACCCCAATAAAAACTACAGCATTGATGACCTCGCGCGTCAGGCTGCGATCTCTCCGGGCCATTTCATCGCGCGGTTCAAGCAACTCACGGGCATGCCGCCCCGTCATTTCTTACTTGAGTGTCGTATGGAACAGGCCAAGCAACGACTGGCACACACCGACCTCGCGATCACGCGCCTAGCGCTTGATCTCGGGTTCAACACATCACAGCACTTCGCGAGTGCCTTCAAACGCGCGACCGGGCTGACCCCCTCCGCGTGGCGCGCCAAGTTCCGCGCGACGCGGAGTTAACAAGTAGGATTTAGGAGTTTTTATGTGCAAGTCTTTGAAGTCATGTCTTGTGCGGGATCTGTTGTTTGGTTGTGCGGCTGCGGGCATATTCGCGATCGCGCACGCTGAGTCGCCCCAACTCACGGCGGAGACGCTGCCGGCAGCGCGGCGTGAGGCTGCCGCGCGCAAGCGCCGCGTCATCATGAACAACGACGGCAACGACTCGCGTACGGCGCCCAGCAAAGACCGGGCCGGATTCTTGCAGTCGCGCTCGGTGCCGCTGGCCGGTTCGCAGGTCGATGCCATTTTCTACTGCACCGGCATCTGGGGAACCTTCACGCACAAAAGCGCGACGGCGGAACTGCGGGTCGGTTCGGACCAAGGCTATCAGGAGTGGGCCGCGCATCTGGCGGATGACGGCGGCCCGGATGCACTGGGAACGATTGTGGATTTCGGGCACCGGCACGGCATGGAGGTGTTCTGGTCCTTGCGCATGAACGACACGCACGACGCGGGCGATCCGACCATGATGAGCGCATGGAAAAAGGCGAACCCGGAGTGTCTGGCGGGAAAGTGGGAGGATCGCGGTACATACCGCGGCGGCGGCAAACGCTGGTCGGCGGTCAACTACACGCATCCGCTGGTGCGCGACCGCACGGTGGGATGGTTCGGCGAGGTAGCGGAGAATTACGACGTGGACGGCGTGGAGTTGGATTTCTTCCGGCATCCGGTCTTCTTCGCCTCCACGCTACACGGGCGTGACGCCACTACGGAAGAGTGCGAGGCCATGAGTTCGGTCGTCAGGCGTATACGCGCGGTAATTGACGCACAGGCGCTCCGTCGCGGCCGTCCTGTGCTGCTGACTATCCGCGTGCCAGACTCGGTCGGCTATTGTCGCGCTCTGGGACTGGACGTGGAGCAATGGCTGAAAGAGGGCCTGGTGGATCTGATGACTGTGAGCGGATATTTCCGCCTGAACCCGTGGCAGGTCAGCGTGGAACTCGGACGCAAGTACGGGGTTCCGGTGTATGCGGGCCTGAGTGAGTCGCGCTTTCGGGACAACGAAATCCGAGCATTGCGTCAGTCGGCCGCAGGCTACCGCGGACGGGCGGCCGAGGCTTGGGCGGCGGGAGCGGCGGGTATGTACACCTTCAACCTTTTCAATCCCAAGTCGCCGGTGTTCCGCGAAATCGGCGATCCGGTGGCCTTGGCCAGCATGGATAAGGTCATGACCACCGGCGCCCGGTCGGTCAGCGGCGCGCGCAGTTGGATGCATGACGGCTTGCGTTTCCTGAACCGTCCCTATCCGTTGCCAGAGCGCCCCCGCAAGCTGAGTCCGGGCCGGACGGAAGAGGTGGTGCTCCCCGTGTCCGATCGGCTGGATGAGGGTAAAGTCACGGTGACTGCGGCCTTGAGGATCACAGGCATTGAAGATGCGGCGGCGCTGACGGTGAGCGTGAATGGAAAAACGTTGGAAGGCGGCAAGATGAAGGACAAGTGGGTGGAGTATCCCGTGGCCGTCAGCGATCTGCGTCAGGGCGACAACCGAGTTACTGTTGTGCTCGATGCGGACCAGAAAGCGAATGCGGAGCTTCTCGACCTGCTGCTCTGGATTCGCTATCCCCCGGCACCGCAGTCCGCAAATCAAAAACTCCACATTGACCCGAAGCGGTAAAAAGCCCTATACTGCGTTGTTTAACCATTGGAGGCGTTTTCGTGAATGTTGAACTGATTGAAAGAGCGCGAGCCCGGATCCCCAGCGTTCCGGTTCTTGTGAATATGGTTTCCAAACGTGTCCGTCAGCTCAATATGGGCGAGCGACCCTACGTGAAGCCGCTCTCGATCGACGAGGATAAGGCGGACATTGCCCTGCGCGAGATCGCAGAGGGTCTGCTGATCGCTGAAGTTGACTTCAGCGCGATTGCCCGAGCTGAAGCGGCACACTCACGGTGGTCTTAAACGCCGCCCTGATAGCGGCTTGGACGTGAATCGGGCATGAGCGGAAAGGACAAAAAAAGGAGCGGCGGCAATCTGGCGGTCAACCGCAAGGCGACGCACGACTATTTTGTCCTGGATCGGTTGGAGGCGGGTATCGAGTTGGTCGGTACCGAGGTCAAGGTCGTGCGGAATGGCGAAGCGGGTTTGACGGGTTCCTACGCCCAAGTGAAAGATGGCCAGCTTTTCCTGAATCAAGTACGGATACCTCCCTACGCATTCGGCAACCGGTTTAATCACGACTCGCTACGAACCCGCCGCCTGCTGGTTCACAAGAGCGAGATCCGCAAATTGCAGGCGATGACAGAACAGAAAGGCCTTTCACTGATCCCGTTGCGGCTCTATCTGTCGCCCAAAGGGCTGGTGAAAGTGGAATTGGGCATTTGCCGTGGCAAGGCCCGCGAGGACAAACGCGAAACGATTAAACGCCGCGAGGCGGATCTCGAGGCGCGGCGTGCGATTTCGCAGCAGTACAGAGGTTGAGTTTAAGGAGGTTGAGACTATGATGTTGCCACTGGGTTTTTCTCCGTTCAACGTGGGGCCGACGGAGTTGATCGTTGTATTGGTCATTGTGCTGATTCTCTTCGGCGGGAAGAAGCTGCCGGATCTGGCGCGCTCGTTGGGCCGCAGCCTGGGCGAGTTCAAAAAGGGCAAGGAAGAGGGCGAGAGATTGACCAACGAGAAGGTCAAGGAGATCGTCGATGACATCAAGAGCGAGGAGCCCGAAAAGGTGGAAGGCCCTAAGGCTTAACCCCTCCAGCCGATCGCCGCGCCGACTCTCCATCCTGCCCGCCACGCTCACGCGCGCCGTGCGGCTGGTCTGGTTCAGTGACCGGCGGCTCGCTTTTGGGCACACGGCATTGATCGTGCTGCAGGCTCTTTTGCCGCTCGGCACACTGGTGGCGTTGAAGCAGGTGATCGACTACGCCACCCGCCTCTTCAGCAGTACCGGGCACGCCTCCTTCACGTGGTCCAGTGCCGTCGACCGTCTGGCGACCGACGTCTGTTTCCGGATGCTGGCCCTCTGGGTCGTTGTCGGCGCGCTTTGCTTGGTGTTGTCCGCCGCCGCGCGCCTGCTTATCTCATGGGTTGCCGAATTCCACGCCATCTCGGTGACCGACCGCATCTACGATCTGCTGCACGATGCGTTGCTACGCGCCGACTACGCATTTTTTGAGAATCCCGACGACCAAAACCGCCTCTACATGGCGCGTGAAGAGGCGCTCGACCGCCCCATGCGCCTGTTGGCCGGGCTCGGTCAACTGCTGCACAGCGTGATCGGTATCAGCGGTGTCTTCGTCATTCTGGCGGGCTTCACGCCTTGGCTACCGCTGCTGCTCGGCCTGAGTGCCTTGCCTGTGCTCTTGTTCAAGCTCGACCGCACACGCCGTTTCTACGAGTGGCGTAAAAACCTCACGCCGTTGGATCGCCACGCCTCCTACTACCACTCGATCATGACCGACAATGCAGGCGCCAAGGAGATCCGCCTGTACGGGCATGGCGACTTCTGCCGCGAGCGTTTCGCCGTTGCGCGCGCTCAACTACGCGAGGCGCGCGTAGCGTGGCGTCGCTTCGTGTTGACGCGTGAGGCCTTGGGACTCTTTATCGGTCTTGCCGTCACCGGCATGATTTTGCTCTGGATGACCTCGCGCTTGCTGGCCGGTGCCGTCACGGTCGGTGCGCTGGTGCTCTGCGTGCAGTCGGT
>JAKJHA010000222.1 GCA_022704125.1 Verrucomicrobiota bacterium
TTCCTCATGTAGCCGATTTTAGCACGGTGTCCAGTATTTGACGGATGCGCTTGATTTCCGGATACCGCGATTTTGGCTACGGTGTCCATGACTATGACATACCGCGAAGGGCCCCCGCTAGCCACTAACCACTAGCCACTAGCTCGCCGTTTTGTTAAGCTGGACGGCATGAAGCTGCTTTTCATGGTGGCGCCGACGGTGGGCGAAGAGATACGCGCCGCATTGCATGCGGCCTTGCAAGACCTGTCGTTAGGGTGTGAGATTTATGCAGTCACACCAGGGGTTTCGATTCCCGAAGTCGTCAGCGCGCGCCTGCACGAAGGATTTGACGGCGTGGTGGCGGTCGGGGGGGACGGCACGGTCTCGTCCGTGGCACACGCCTTGACCGACACGCACGTACCGCTCGGTATCGTGCCGGCGGGAACTGGAAATCTAGTCGCACGCGAACTCGGCATCCCGCTCGACACCCGTGCGGCCGTGGCGCTCGCGGTGGGGCCGCATGCGTTGCGCGCTATCGATGCCATGCTGATCAACGGCCTCACCTATCTGCTGAATGCCGGTGTCGGGATCAATGCTGAGGTCATCGACCGCACGTCGCGTCTGGGCAAGAGCCTGTTCGGCCGCACCGCGTATGTGGGAACGGCTGTCTGGAAGGTGTTGCAGGCCAAGCCGCAACGCCTGACAATCTCCATCGACGGCGAAGAGGCGTGTACCTATGATGCGACCGATGTACTGATCTCAAACTGCGGTATGCTGGCGCGCGTGTTGCACCCCAACTGTCCGGATGTCCGGGCCGACGATGGGCAGGTGGATGTCTGCATCATCTGTATGAAGGTGGCGATCGAGTACCCGTGGTACTACTTCATACGCAGCCTCTTTCCGCGCCACGTTAACCGCATCATCCACGAACTGCCAGCCAGCCGCAGCGTGACTATCCACTGCGAACCCCCGATTGTCGTACAAGCCGACGGCGACATCATCGGTACCACGCCGGTAACGATCAACGTGCGCCCCAAGGCACTCTCGGTGATCGTGCCTTCCGCGCCCGGCGCGGAAGAAGTTTGCATTTAGGAGTTAGGATTTAGGAGTGCGTCTGCTTGACCGGCAGTACCGGTAGGATCGGCAGAGCCGACAGCCGAGCAGCGCACAAAATCAAACGCCGGCTCTTCATAAGGATGCGAGGCCCGCAGCGCGTCGGTCACAGCGGCGACCGCATCATCGGTGCAGATCATTTCGACGCGGTACTCGGGCAGGCGCTCCTCTCGGTCTTGCGTCCCGATGAATGGGTCGCTGCCGGCGAGCGGGCGGAACTGCCCTTGGCCCAGCACTTGCCAGCAGCAGCGGTCATAGGCGGCGTAACGTCCGGCGCCCGCCGCAAACAGCGCCTCTTTCACAACCTCAAGATGCGACTCCGGAATATAGACAGTCAGCTTGTACATGAAACGTTCAAGTAAAAAATCCTAAATCCTAACGCGGGCGAAGCCCGCAACCCAAAGGCTGTAAGACTGTGAGGCTATTAGGCTCTACGAATAAGGCGATTACTAATGATTATTAACCACAAAAGAGTATTCAGCTCCCTCATCCGGTCGCTCCGCCTCTCTCCCTCACAGCCTTAACCCCTTACAACCACTAAATCCTAAATCCCAAATCCTAAATCCTAAATTTATTTCTCCACCATATCCTTCACCGCTTGCAAGAACTGGTTAACGTCGGCGAATCGGCGGTAGACCGAGGCGAAGCGGATATAGGCGACATCATCGAGCCGATGCAACCGCGACATCACCGCCTGTCCGATTTTTTCCGTCGTCACCTCGCTCTCCCCCTCGAAACTTTCGACGACCTGGTCGACCAAGTCACGTATCTGATCTGCACTCACCGGACGTTTTTCGCAGGCGCGCATCAGGCCGCGTACAAGTTTCTCCCGGCTGAACTCCTCGCGTCGGCCGTCGCGTTTGACCACGCGCAATTCGTCCTTTACGATCTCCTCATAAGTCGTGAAGCGATGTTCGCAAGCAAGGCACTGCCGCCGCCGCCGGATGGACGCGCCTTCGCGCGCCGCGCGGCTGTCCAGCACCTTATCATCCAGATGAGCGCATTTGGGACAACGCATAACAGGTCACAGTTAGGATTTAGGATTTAGGATTTAGGAGTTGAGGGGTTGAGGAGTTGAGGCTGTAGGGTATTAAGGCTACCTTACAGCCCCGCAGCCTTACAGTCTCACAGTCTCACAGCCTACGGGCTTTGCCCGCGTCGCCCGTCACCGCCATAGTCCGATCAATGATGGTGTTGACCGTCAGGTCCTTCAACATGCAGTTCTGCGGGACATCGAGATTGGCCACATGGTCTAGCTGTGCTTCCGGCAGGTCCATGCCGTAGACGATTGCCGGCGTCTCGCGCGTGGTCGGGAGGCGCCGCAGCATGGCGACGACCTCATCCGCGCTCATGTCCGCGAGTTCCAGACGCATCACGACGGCGTGCGGCTGCAAGGTGACGCAGGCCTCGACCGCCTCCGGCCCCGTAGCGACCGCCTTCACCTCAAAGCCCGCCTGTGCGAACTCCATCTCTAGTTTCTGCCGCAGTATGGAATCATTTTCTGCGACCACCAGGCGACGCAACGCAGGCGCGCTTGCCGCGACGTGTCCGGCGCCAGCGGTCTCGAACAGGATGCGGTTGACCTCCATTAGCAGATCAGACGGGTCGCAGGGCTTTGCCAGAAAACCGGCGATCTGCTTATCGGCGAAGTATTCGGCCATTGAAGCGCGCGCCGTCAAAACCAGTACCGGATAGAGCGTGAGCCCGTCGGGATTGGTGATGCGGTCGAGAAACCCCGTCCCGCCCATGCCGGGCATGCCCATATCGAGGATGATGAGGTCAGGCTGGAAGGGGCGCATTTTCACCAATGCATCCTCGCCGCTTACGGCGCACAGCACCTCGTAGCCTTCGAACGACAGAAAGTCGCCCAAGACATCGAGCAGGCTCGGGTCATCATCGACCAGCATAAGCTTACGTTTGTTCATTTCCATAAGTCGACCAGTTTAAAGGTTACGTCAGACGGTTTCAAGTGTGGAGCGCTATAGTGCATGAGCCCAAAACCTGAAACCAAGAACCGTTGTTTTACGTCGTGGGCCAGAAATGCACGACCAGAAGCGCCACCGCGATACCCACGAGCATACCGGCGAAGACCTCTTTGCGCGTGTGGCCGAGTAATTCCTTGAGGCGCGTTTGGCGCAGCTTGTGCTCCTTGAACAGTTCCTCGATAATCACGTTGAGCACGCGCGCCTGATGGCCGGCGGCGCGCCGGACATTGGTGGCGTCGAACATCGTAATTGCAGCGAAACCGACCGCGAGCACGGCGACTGGCGAGGCGAACCCCTCGGTCAGACCGAGCGAGGTACAGAGGCCGCAGACCATGGCGGAGTGGGCGCTGGGCATTCCGCCGGTGCTGAGCAGGTAGCGGAAATCAATCTTCCGGGTCCGGACAAAGCCGACGGTCATCTTGATCGATTGGGCGAGGGTCCAACCGATGAAAGAGGACCAGAACCAAGGGGTGGTAAAATAATGAAGCGGATTGAGATCGGCGATCATAGCTGTGTCTTCAGGCCGTTGTCCCGGCCATCCGGGACCATGCGGCATGTGTGAGGCGGGATTATGGCATGTAAGCCGCCTCGGAGGCAATGCGATATCTCTCAGGACTGCGGCCCCCCAAAATCAGGTTGCGTTAATTGCGTTCCTGACTTGCGTTGCTTTTTAGCTTTCGGGTTGACTGATCGGCCTGCGACGCAGTAGAGTTCCAGACAGTTGGATGTGGAGGTGGGACAAGGAGGAATGGAAACCGGTACCTTCCAGCCCGGGGAATAGCCGTCAAAACTCAGCCTTAGCGTCATTTGAAAATGCCAACTCCTTCATACCTTTACTGTGTAATCGCGGTCAGCATCCTGTGGACGCTCTGGCTCATCGCCCTCGGCTTGGAGCGCAGGTGGTTCCGCGGCGTGTGGCGGAGTTGGGCAGACATGCCGCCTTTCACGAAGGTCGTTATGGCCGTGTTGTGCGCGTATTGCACGGTGGTCGCGCAGAAGCCGGCCAACGTGAACAACTCCGCCGCATCGCCGCACACCGGACAGCCGGCGGGCGGCGCGGCCGCCCAGCAACAACAAACGCAGCCCGCCTCGTCCCCAACGCAGCCGCCTTTGCCCGCGACGCGGGGCGGACCGTCCGGCGTCCGGTCCGAACCCTCCCGCATCGTGCTCCAGGCCACGCTCGCCGCCGACCCCGGGGTCGCGGCCGCGTTCGGCGGCGAGCCGGGCTGGAGCCTGCCCGCCGCCGTGCCCGCCACGCCCAAGCTCAGCGCGCTCTCGTTCGCGGGCAACGCGACGAACCCCGCCTCCCCCGTCTGTTTCTCCAATGTCGCGGCGGTCACGGTCCAGACCCTCATGCTCGTGACGCGCGGGGACGCCGCCGACCTCGCCACGCTCGTGGACGCGCCGGAAACGGCGCGCCTGCGGCTCGTCTCCGACGGCAGCCGCCAG
>JAKJHA010000223.1 GCA_022704125.1 Verrucomicrobiota bacterium
TCTGCAGACAGGCGGCAATACGTTTGACTTGCCACGCGATGAGAATGCTGCGGGCCCCTGGCTTTTCGGCACGAAAAAGCCGGCGAAGTTCATGCACAAGTTCGGCTACTACGAGATCCGCTGCAAGCTGCCGAAGAACGACGGCTGGCACGCGGCGTTCTGGCTCCAGTCGCCTTCGATCGGCGCGCACCCCGATCCGAAGTACGCCGGGGTCGAGTGCGACATCATGGAAAACTACCGCCAGCACACCGAGGGGACGATCGGCTGCGGCAACGGCTGGGGCGGCTACGGCAAAGAGAGCAAGTGGCACGGGCACTATTGGTTCAACTATGAGGAGACCGAGGACGGCTGGCACTATTACGGCGTGGATTGGGCGCCCGATGGGTATACGTTCTACGCCGACGGTAAACTCGTCGGCAGACAGGTGCCGCCAAAGTCTCCGGTCTCTGAAGTCGACCAGTTCATTCTCGTCTCGACCGAGTGCCACGGCTACCACCGATCCGCCAACCGCGGCGGGCTGGAGTCGAAATCGCCGGCCGGGTGGAACGGCAAACCCGTCCCTGCCCTGTTCGATGCCGTCCTGCCCGACTGGTTCGAGGTCGACTTCGTGCGCGTGTACGACGCGCAGTAAGCGGCAAGCAAGCCGCTTTTCCCGCTAATCTCCGCGAATCGATGTGTCTTTTTGCCGACGGAATCCCGTCGTCGTTCATCACTCCAAAAGACACATCGAGTTCCCCTGAGAACAAGAATGAGCCATGGGTTGAATTTCTCAGTGATCAACGACGGGGCTGTATTCAGCCGGGAGAAATGCAACCCTTTTCGCGGAGATTAGCGGGTAGAAGACTGAAGGTGTAGGTAAGCCCGCCGCGCGGCTTTGCCGCGAATGAACGAGGGGGTAACTTTCAACTTTCAACTTTCAACGCTCAACGTTCAACTCTCAACGCTCAAGTTATGGTAAGATTACTGATCGCACTGCTGGCGAAACTCGCTCATGGTCGTGCCGAAGGTCTGGCGGAAGAGCACGCCGAGGTGGTTGGCGCTGGTGAAGCCGCAGCGGCGCGCGATCTCCGCGAAGGCGAGGCCGGATTTGGCGACCAGCGAACTGACGGTGTCCATGCGCACGCGCTGGATCTCGTCCATCAACGAGCGTGCCAGCGTCTGCGCGAAACGCTTCTCCAGCCAGCGCGGCGTCACGCCCACGTGGTCGGCCACGTCGGACACGCGGATGTTCAGGCCCGCGTTGATGCGGATGTATTCCAGCGCGCGGATCACCAGGCGGTCGTTGACCTGCAGGCGTTGCGTGGAGGCGCGCGCCACCACATCCTGCGGCTTGAAAAGCACGCACTGCTGGCTGCGCTGGGTTTTGCGCATCAGATGATCCAGCAGCTCAGCCGCCGCGTAGCCGGCCTGCTCCATGTCGACCGCCACGCTGGAGAGCGGGGGCTGGCTGGTCTCGCAGATCATGACATCGTTATTCACGCCCAGCACCGCGACCTCATACGGAACCGGAAGGTCGGCGGCCAGGCAGGCGTTTAACACCTGCCGGCCGCGCGCGTCGTTGGCCGCGAAAACGGCAAGCGGTTTAGGCAGCTTGCGCAGCCAGCGGCTCATGCGCTGACGCTCGATCTCCCATTCGCCGCGTTCTGCGTCTGACGGCGTCGGGTACACCGCGCACGAATGCCCCGCTTCGCCGAGCCGAAGGACAAACGCCTCTTGGCGCCGGCGCGCCCAGTTCAAGTCCGTCGGCGCGCCCACAAACGCGAAGTGCGTGAAACCGTTTGCCAGATAGTAATCGGCGGCGCGGCGGGCCACTTCGGCCGAGTCGCACTCGATCCGGCTGCAGCGGGAGAGCGGATGCGTGGGGTTCAGATAGGCGTCGACCGGGTCGATCAGCACCGTGGGCAGCCGGGCCGCCACCACGTCGGCGGCGACCTTCGGCGTCGGGACACGGGCGATGATGCCGTTGCCGCGCCACACATTGAGGTCCGGCAGTTTCTGGTCGCTCCAGCCCCCGGATTCGAGATGCAGGGCCCACGGACCGTAGAGGCGCACATACGCAAGAATGCCACGGATCATGCCGCGCGAGATTTCGTGCGACGACTCCAGCAGGATCGCGACCTGGGGGATCTTCTGCCGGGCGGTCTTCTTTTTGGTGCGTGACCGTTGCTTAACCATGCGTGCAGTATAGACGGTCAACGATGAGCCGTAAACGTCAAACACGCGACAGCCCCAACCCGTGCGTATCGTTCGGAAAATCGAGCATTCAGTTCGGATTATCGAGATTGAGGAGATGCACGTTCGAGCTTATAGTGAAGACGATGGTATAAGAAAGTGGTCATCATTCCTGTGTAGGATCTCTTATGGAAAAAAAGTGTTTCATCGTGTTCGGAACGGTGTGGCTGACGGTGTGCGGGCAATCTGAAGGAGCCAATTTGCACTGGAAGGGCCCCGGCGGCGATTTTGAGGAAATGTCCAGTTGGGTCGAAAACAACAAGGTGCCGGCATCGGAAGACTTCATCATCGTCAAAAATTACAGTGGCGGCGACTGGTCGGTTTCATTCAATCGCGACGAAACCAGCTTGAAGGCTGAACTCGGAACGCCCCGGACCGATCGCGAAACGGTGTTCAAGCTGAACAGCCACACATGGACGCTGGCGCAGGACATCCACATGGGGGAATTGACGTCCGGCGGCGGCGGTATCGTTTTCACCAACGGCGTGCTGCGGGCACCCGCTTTCACGTTCGTGGCGTCGGTGACCAATGATCTGTTGCTGGGCATGAAGGACGTGGCGTGCGAAACGGGAGCGATGGAATTCCGTTCGACGCGCGCCGCCTTCGAAGGGGGAAGCCTGACGGTGACCAATCAGTTCTTGGTCGGGAAGAGCTCCGGTTATTCAGCCATGGTCTCGTTTGACAAGGGCGTCGTCGTGACTGCGACAAATGCGTTCTTCATAGGGGATGCCGCAAGCTCGACCGGAGAACTCATCAACGTCGACGGCCAGATCAATTATCAGGGCCCCAGTCTGTTTTGTGTCGGCCGGTCGGGGCATGGTTCGATGACGATCGCCGGAGGGAAGACGTACATTAATTACATTCCATATGTCGGTTATACGAACACGGGTGTCGGCGTCTTGACGGTGACAGGCGGAACGAACACCTTTGGAACGGGGAATGAAAACAAATTGACTGTGGGTTTAATCGGTCGGGGAACGGTGTTGGGGTATGGCGGCAAGAATAACGCAGTGGGTCTCACTTTGGGTAGCGCTCGCGGCAGTTACGGTGAAATGATTCTGACGAACGGGACATGGGCGTTGTCTGGCTATTCATGGATCGGCTGGGGTGGCAAAGGCGTCATCTCCATGAGCGGCGGAACATTGTATTCGGGCTCCATTTTTTGTATCGGACGCATATCGGGTGGAACAGGGGTTGTTACGGTCGCTGGCGGAACGCTGGAGGTGAACGAAGAGGTCAGACTTGGGGGAGACGCAAATTCTGCGGGATACCTCACGCTTTCAGGAAGCGGTGTTTTTAAGGCCAACTACATTTCTGAGAAATCGGCTGGTGCCGGCAGCGCGATCCTGTTTGACGGCGGCACGCTTCAGCCGAGAAAAGCGCTCTCATCGGGCGCATTGATTCGTTCGGTCGATGACATCCGGCTGACGGCACGAGGCATGGTGGTCGACACGGTCGGGTTCGACGCCGTGATCACCGGGGTACTGCAGAATGCGACGGGCGAGGCGGGCGGCATCACCAAGAAGGGCGCGGGTACGCTGACGCTGGTGGGGACGCGCGAGGCGACCGGGCCGGTTTCCGTCCTGGCCGGCACGCTTGCCATGAGCAATACGGCAACGGTCTCGGCGGGGACATCGCGGATCGACGGGACGCTGCTGCTGGCGTCGGTGGGCGATCGGCTGGTTGTCGGTCCGGGTGCCGCGCTGGCGGGAACGGGGACGGTGGCGCGGGTGACGCTGCAAGACAACGCCTTGTTCGCGCGCGCCAAGGCAGACCACGCCGTGACGCCTCTTTCGATCAGCGACTGCGAAGCAATCGGCAGGATGACGATCGCCTTGACGGGGTACACGCTGGATGAACTGAAAACAGGAACGCTGCCGCTGATTCGCATGCCGACGGAAGCCATCGGCACCGGTCAGGTTTCTGTCACGCTTGACGGTCAGGCGAATCAAGGCCTGATCCCGAAATATGTTTCGGACGGCGGACAGAAGATCCTTTCCGTCGTGTATTTGAAGGGCACGCTGATTCTGATGAGGTAGTGCGGTTCATGCGGGGCCGTTTGCGGGAAGCGACAGGTTGCGACCGTCCGCTCAAGAAAATTCAAGGGAAACGATCGAATTGGGGAATGTTAAGAAAGGGTGGGATCGATGAAAAGACTCGCAGGGGTACTGTCAGCAGGTATGTGGGCGTTCGGACTGTTGGCGGATGGAGGGTATTCCGTCACGGCGGGCAAGGGCTCGTTGTCGGTGGGCACCAACGGGTTCAGCCTGACGCCGTCGGTGGCGGCGTGTCC
>JAKJHA010000224.1 GCA_022704125.1 Verrucomicrobiota bacterium
GCAGGCGAGTTTGAAGGCGTAATTCCGCCACGCCGCAGGCACGCCGCGCGCAAGCAGGATGCGCCCCTCGCGGTTTTGCACCAGCATCTGGTTGAGCGCGTAAACAACGTTGCCGGAGGCTGTGGAAAACCAAGGACAACGGCGCACCTTTTCCTCGTTGATCTCAAACATCTCGCCGAAGCATCCCGCTCCGTCCGCCGCTTCCCGCAGCATGCGCGCCGGTTCGACCGTATCGCCCAGTTCGGCCAGCGCCGCCGCCATCCAGCCCAGATACCACGCGCACACGGAGGTGCCCATCTGATACATGTTGCCGAACGCCCGGCCATGCTGAACAAAATGATAAACTGCGTTACGCTGCAACTCGCTCGTCTCATCAAAGAGCGGATACGGGAAGAGTCCGCCCAACGAGGCCACGCTCTCTTCCGCGCACCCTTTGTAAGGCACATAACGTCCGTTCTCTCGCGGCAGACTTTCACGTAACTTTAACGCAGCATGACGCCAAGACGCAGCCTCATCAGAATCGAGCTTAAGCAGTTCGGCCCCGGCCGCCGCCGACTCCAGCGTGTAGATCGCGCCACAGGAAGTGAGGAAGGGGTTGAGGCGCGATGTGCCCAGCCTCTCCAAATCGGTGCATTTGCCAATGATCATCGAACCGTCGGGCCACTCGTAGATCATGTTCGCCAAGAAAAAGCGCGCGCACTCTTTGATGACCGGATAACCGACTTTCGACAGGTAGTCGGCATCTTCCGTGTAAAGATAGTGGTACCAGGCCGACAGGGCGATGTTGGACATGTGAAAAATGTGGTCAGCCCAGAACCCGTAAGGCGGCGCGCCTTCGGCACCGTCTTCCAGTGCTTCCCACGGATAATGCGCGCCGAACAGACCGGGACGTCCGTAATGCGCCTTACGGTACAGCGCCTTCTTCAATCCCTTGAAGCGAAACTCAGGACAACGACGCGCCAGTTCGGGCCGGTTACTGCTCACGATCGCTTGATAGCAGAACATTTCGTCCCAGCCGAAATAGCGTCCGGACCAGTGCGTGTTGAAGAGGCCGACCGGAAACGACCACCGGGTGGTATTGGCGCGCAGGTGGTACTGCGCGGTGGTATACATGCGCATCAGCGCGGCATCGGGCAACCGCACAAATGAGCGCTCCCAATACGCGGCCCACGCTGCCCGCTGTTCAGCCAGAAGCGCGCCGTATCCCAGCGCGAGCACTTCGGTCCGCGTCTTTTGCTCGCGCGCCTTAACATCCTTGCCGTCGAGCGAGTCGGCAAAGATCAGGTAGACGGTCTGCACGAGCGGTTGGTCCTCGTTCACGCTGCCCTCGAAAGCCAGTTCAACCCGCGCGCCATCGGCTTTGGCCGTGACCGGCGTGTCGGCGGCGAGCGTTACGATCCCGGAACTGGCCGGATAGCCGTCGGCCCGATACGTGATGCGCGCACAACGCGCGGACTCGTCCCCGACGCTCGTGCCGGTCACGCGCCACGGAAAACCTTCGCTCTTGCGCGGCTCGGAAAACGCATACGCGAATGTAGCACGCACACGGTGCGGTTTTCCATCGGCTGAACGGTAGCGGCGCTGCAGCACAATCAGATCGCGTCCCAGCGGCGTAAAAATGGTCGTCTCAGCCTCCACGCCCTGCGCGAAACGGTTACGGCAGTTCACGACGCCGGCGCGCGTATCCAGCGTCTGCGACCACGTCGCCGGCACCGGACACGGCTGGCCATCGGCTTCGAGACGCCAAGCAAAATGGCCGAACGGGATCAGGCGCGAAGCTGGCGGATCGTAGCGACGCCCCGCCCAGAAGATCGTGGGCACCATATTGACATAGGCCTGCTGCAACTGGCCACCGGTCTGATCCACCTGCAAGCAGAGGCTGCCGTTGCTGACCAGCGGCGGCACGTAACCGGGCGGAACCGCATTCGACACGCCGTTTACCGTGTTGACCCCATCATCCGAGCACGCGCACGCGGCCGCACTCACACAGAGCAAGCCGATCACTGACAATCGCACCAAACGAATTCCCCATGTGTTCATTGCCACACCTCCACTTTTGTTGTGCTGACCGGCGTGCGCGTGACGCTGCCGGTTTAGATCAAGGCCTGCTTGCAATACTGCACGCACTTGACGACTTCCTGCACGGCGTCCGAACCTTGCGGCACCGGATACTCCAGTTCAATGTCGGCGTAGATGCGCCACTTGTTTTTCTTGAGCAGTTGCAGCGCTTCGATGATCGGCGTGTTGCCTTGACCGAACGGCATGTTGGCACCCTTATTCGCCTTGCTCTTGCGGTCCTTGAGGTGCAGGCTGAAGATACGGTCGTGGTACTTCTCGATGATCGCCAGTACGCAATCGTCGTTCGCCGCCACATAGTGGCCGATATCGAGATTGATCGCGAGATTCTTGCCATACGACAGGATCGGACCATCATAAGTTGTCGCGTTGATCTGCGTGTGGTTGTGGAACGCCACCTTCACGCCGTGCTGGTCCGCCATCGGGCCGACGCGCTTGGCCGCCTCTTCCGAAATTTCGCGCGTGATGGCTTGGGCACCCAGCGCCTTGGCTACGTTGAGGTAGTAGGCGATCCGCTCGTCCGTGCAATTCTTGTCACCGATATTGCCAAACTTGACGATGTGAATGCCGACCCCGGCATCCGCATACATCTTGCGCAGTTCCGCGACCTTTTCCAGCGACGAGCCAGCGTACTTTTCAACCACGTCCCCCATCAGTTCGATCGAATTGATACCGCTATCCACAACCTGCTTCAACACCGCCTCAGCACTCTTGTCGGGCATCGAACGATAACTGTAGGTAATCACGCCGATCTGCACCCCGCCGAACTTCGAGCGCGGTCCCTTGCCCGCACACATCGAGCGGCACCCTGGCAAAAGCGGCATCGCGCCTACGGCTGCCAAGCCCCCCATGAACGACCGACGCGAAAAAACTGCTCCCTGCATACTCATGCTGTCTCTCCCTTTTTCATGACTTCAACACGCCCCGGCGTCCGTCCCTCGTGACGGAACGCGCACGGGTCGATTTAAGGATAGGACAACTCCGGCCGTTTTTCAACACCGGCACGGCAAAATAAAGCAAAACCGTGCTTGCCCCTTTTTAGTCCTTTTGATGTTTTCGGTAAAGACTTCCGCAGCGCATTCGGATATACTGACACCACATCCTATTACTCTAACTCAGGAGGTTGATACATGCAGGCGACATTCCGTTTCTCATTTGGTCCTTGGAACATTCACGAAGGCGCAGACCCCTTCGGTCCGCCCGTGCGCGACTCAATGTCATTCGCCCAAAAGTTGAAGCTGTTCAAGCCGCTGGGCTTCGACGGCGTCCAGTTTCACGATGACGACGCCGTGCCCGATCTGAATGACCTCGACTCTGCCGCGCTCGCAAAAAAGGCCAAGGAAGTGAAGAGCATGCTGGACGGCGAAGGGCTGGTCGCCGAGTTCGTGGCACCCCGGCTCTGGGAAGATCCGCGCACGATCGACGGCGGCTACACCGCCAACGATCCCGCCTGCCGCACCTACGCCATCGAGCGCAGTCTGCGGGCCATCGACATTGCCCATGCGCTGGGCACCAAGTTGATCGTGCTCTGGCTGGCCCGCGAAGGCACCTACGTGCGCGAATCCAAGGACAGCAAGCGCTCGACCGAGTATCTCGTCGAGGCCATCAACCGCATGCTGGCCCATGACTCTTCCATCCGCATTGCGATTGAGCCCAAGCCCAACGAGCCTGTCGATCAGGCATACATCCCCACCACCGGTCACGCGATCGCTCTGGGGCACCTCTGCTCCGATCCCGCGCGCGTCGGCGTAAATATCGAGAGCGCGCACGCGATTCTCGCCGGTCTTGATCCCTCGGACGAGATGGGCTTTGCGCTGGCGCACAAAAAACTCTTCTCGGTGCATCTGAACGACCAGAACGGCATCAAGTTCGACGCGGACCGCAGCTTCGGCAGCATCGACCTGCGGCGCGCGTTCAATCAAGTGCGCATTCTCGATCGCCACGCCTACGGCAGCAGCGGAGAGTTTGTCGGTCTCGACATCAAAGCCATGCGCACGCAAAAATTCGATGTCAGCACCAAGCACCTCTCCAACAGCCGCACGGTTTTCCTGAACCTGCTCGAGGTCTCGCGCGGGCTGGACCAGAAGGCCGTCGACGCCCTCATCGCCGCGCGCGACTACGAAGAACTCGACCTGCTGATCATCAACGCACTGATGGGGAAATAGCGCATACTGCGGGCAACGCCCGCAACCCAAGTTAATGAGTTAATTAGAAAAGCAGCCGCAGATTCACGCCGCCCCACACGATCTCGTCCGGCGAACAGGCGCTGCGGTCGAGCCCCCAGGCTCCACCGATTAGGCCGGTATAGGCCAGCGTCGCACCGGCCGAGAAGTTCTCGGTGACGGCGTACGACAAAAAGAGCGAAGTCTGATAATCGGCGAAGCCTTCGCCGGGCGACTTGTAGCGGACCGCGTTGTAGCGGCTGGTGCCGGCACCGA
>JAKJHA010000015.1 GCA_022704125.1 Verrucomicrobiota bacterium
ACGACACCCTGGAAGGCACCACGCAGGGAGAACGCCAGTACGCGCCCGCCAGCGATACGTTCCCCGACATAGACCCGGCCATTTGCCATCGTCAGGCCATACGGCGATTGCAATGCCTGACCGGCATACACGCCACTCGCAAAGACCGGGTCAACGCCGTCGTCAAACAACCAATTGTCGGCGGCCCCGAAACTGTACCGCCGCACGCAGTGATTGCCGCTGTCGGCGAGCAACAGTCTGCCGGGCTGCTTGTCAGACGGATATTGGCGGAAATTCGGAACGCGTTTAAACAGGAGATGGTTCCGCGTCTGAGGTTCACCATCCTGATCCGGGTAAGCGGCACAGCAGAGTGTGATCAAATCGTTTTCCTCAATTCGAAAGTCTGGAACAGAAAACGTCTGCGAGGTGTTCGCTTCTGCCTCAAGCAACATGCTATGAAACGTCCAGTCACGCATCGTGAACGACGAGAAGAGCCCCATTTTCGTGATACGGTCTGGATTGGTAACCGCCCAGAAACGACGGGTAATCGAATCGTACTGTAACGCAAGCGGATCCCCACCGCCTGGCAACAGCACAGTGTCTGTCATAGGAGAGTGGATGAGCCCCGCGTCTGGCGAGGTGCCGGCAGCCAGCAGTGACAGGTATTCGGCGTTGTTGACAGTGTAGGTCGCAAGCGCCATGTGCAGGACGCCGTCACGGTCAACAACCGCACGCCCATTGGACCAGCCACGGAAATCGACGGACGGATTCCACGTTTCCGGAATCACCGTCAGCGGTTGTGTCACGGTCCAGTTGTCAGCATTCAAAAGGTCCGTACCGACAGACGCCGACATGGCCCCCGCCTCGACGTTTGCCGGATAGCTGTCGTGTATCGTATTGCCGCGTCTTTCAACGTATACCCACACCCGGCCGTTGTGAATGACGGGAGCACCGCCACGGAAGTGCCATCCCGTCGTTTCGGTCAAAATACCGCTCGCCGCTGACTCCGGCACGCTCCATGTAGTTCCTCCGTCATACGACCGCCGGATAACCAGTTCGCCGCCATCATACGTGTTGCCGATTAGATAGAGCGCGTTGCCGCTCTCAAACAGAGCGCCTCCATACTGCGGTGCGACTGTACTACGCATAGACCAAGACAAACCCGCATCGGACGAGTGGTATATTTTTACGTGGCAACCAAGCGGAGAAGCCAGCACGGTTGCAGCCGCTTTGTAGCTGCCATCACTGCACATCAGAAGAGAGGGCAAATGAAAAGTGTTTTCACCGGAAATCCCAGCCAGATGCCCGACTACCTTTCCGCCTGTTGCCGCTTCAATCACTGAATGATCCGTTTCGGGCACCGTGGGTACCCCGCTGGGAAGCGGCTGAAAACTGCTGTACAAGGCGCTCACTTCTGAAGCTGGCAACGCATAGTTGTAAATGCGCAGATCATCCATCAGCGCATAACCCGTACCCGCATTACCGTAAAAATGCGATGCATTGGTTCTGGCGCTAGACGCGATGTACCAGTCGAACGACTGTTCGATGGTAGGCATCTCAGCAGAAGACGTCGCGCTATTTATATTCACACCGTCCACCCAAAGACGGAAGGTCTTCCCCTCTCGGGTGAGACCAATCTGATGCCACACACCATCTGTAACAACCGGTCCCAGACCGGCACTCACGTTGACGCCGATGAGCCCGAAGGTGGTGTTCACCCACCACGTTATTTTGCCAGTCGCCTTATTGGCATCTAAGGTCAAATTACTCCGTCCCGGCTGCCCCCCGTTGTTCGAGAAAAGATGCTTTTCAAATGTTGTGGTTGTGTTTTGTGTCCGCATCCAGAGCAGTACAGTAAAATCATTCGTCGCGGGGATCAATTTTTTTGATCCGAGAATACGTCCGCGACTGGTGCTGTTTGCCCAAAGCCCGCCAGTCTCCACGCCTGCGGCACCTGACTGCAAGTTATTAGATGCCTCGATCTCCCGCCATCCCACAGAGGGAATCAGATAACGTTTATTCGCCACATCATTAAACGACCAATGCGCGATGAGACTGTTCGCGGGCGTATAACTGTCGTACAGTTGAGCAATGTCAGCCTCAGCCAACGCATTCGTGAAAACTCGCAAATCATCCATACGGCCTTTGAAAAAATTCACGCTCTCGGTGGCACCAGCACCCACGCGCCAGTCACACTGCTGTGATAACGAGAACCCGGCACCGTAATCGCGCATCCCATCACGCGCGCCGTCCAGCCACAGTTCCATCACGTTACCCCGCCGCACGAACCCCACATGATGCCACCCCGAATCGCGCACAGATGTGTCCCCGATCAACGTTGCGTCAGGATGGAAAAAGAAAAGCTTCCCCTCTGACGACGTACTAAACGAATTGCCAAAGCTGCATCTATTAAGTTGTGTTGGCCCGCTGTTGCAGGAGAGATACTGCACGGTGGATGCCACCACCGCGTCATCGCGCATCCATAAGAAGACACTGAAATCATTGGTCGCGGGGATCAAAAAACGCGATGCGGGGATGCGCAACAGATTTTGTCCGTCAAATGCGATCCCAGTATTTTGAGGGGCCAAAACACCGGCTGTAAGCGCTTTTTTCGCAACGGCAGCCATCCAGCCGCTTTCCGGCACCAGCAATGTGCTTCCGTTTTTCTCATCGAGTCTCCAACGATGCTCCGCTTGCTGCAGAATGCTTGCCGACACCAACGACTCAATCTCGTAGTCAGAAAGCGTTCCATGATACACGCGCAAGTCATCCATACGTCCACGGAACAGGCCGTTTGTTTCACTCACAAATGAGCCGATACGCCAATCCTGCGCCTGAGAAATGGGTGCTGTTGCCTCGTCCGATTCGGCGCAATCGGGCAGGCCATCCACCCACAGCTGCATACGCCCCCCGCGCCGCGTCACGCCAACGTGATGCCAAGCCCCATCGTTGATGGCCGTCCGGCCTGTGCACCCCACCCCACCGCTGTGAAACCAACCGAGCCGGTCACCTGAGTCAATGACCATGAAATTGGCACGACTGACCTGGCCGGCATTGCAGGAGAAAAGGTGCATCTGCGAGGTCGGTCCCGGTGCGTTTGTAAAAGAGACCCAAAGAAAGACCCCGAAATCATCGGTGGCAGGAATCAACTGTGTGGAGTCGAGAATGTGACCCACTCCCGCAGACATGTACACGCCAGTCGCCTCGACGGCGGGCACCCCGGCGACCGCGCCGTTTTTCAGTGCGATCGACCGACTTCCCACAGTTGGAACAAGCGTTGAGGCACTCTCGTCTTCATTCATACGCCAGTGGCCCACCAGAACACCGCTTGCCAAGCCCTCGAGAGCCAAACAAAGAGTGGCGACAAGTAGAACTTTGTAGTTACTTCTCATTTTTCTTTCCTTTTGATACATCCCTACCTCAACCTCTCATTTCAACGTCATCAGTGTACCGCCCGGCGGCGGCTCGGGTCCGGTCCACGTCACGTAATCGAGATAACTCGGCGTGGACAGTCCATCAAGGACAGTCACAGCAGCCGTCTCCCCCGTCCTCATCCAGAGCAACCCGTATTCAGGATCGGTGTAGAGGAAGCACCCGTTGATGACCTCTACATCCAAATAGTTCCGCCAAGAGCCGAGATCAAGGACTTTGGGGAACGGCGTAAGCGAACCGCCTGCTGAAGTCCACCAAAAATCCTGTATGCCGTTGCCGGTGAAAAGGATACCGTCCCCCTGAACCTGTGTGTTGGTCACAGACGGGGAATAAACATTTCCCCGGGCATAATAGCACGCCGCCGGATTGCCGATACTCAGCGAAGCTAGACGCGTCCCGTCCGGCGCAAACCGATACAGCTTGCCGGGGCTTTGAAAAAGCGCGCTCGTTTTGTTGAACCATGCAGTACAATAGACATCGCCGCATGCATCAACTGCAACCCCGTGGCACTCGAGCAGCGTTTCACCAGCCGCACAATTCGCGGCATCTGCAAAAACTGAAACATCACCCGAACGCGCTTGCACTTTGTAGATCGTCTCGCCAAAACTGTTCGTTCCGTAGTATCCATTGATCGGCACATTGGCCCATGTAGCACCGCCTCCTGCCAGAAACAGGGTGTGTGTGTCGCTGACGTACAGCGTCTCGCCGTCGGGTGAAAGCGCCAGCGCGGTCGGCACGCATCCGCTGTACGGCGTCTCCGAAAAATCGGCGGTCACCTCTTTGAACGTCCCCCATTTATTGAAACGCAGGATTCTTCCCCCCGTCACGCCTTCGGCCACATAGACCGTATTGCTGAACGCGGCGATCCCTCGCGGTTGCCGCAACGGAAGACCCGCGTAGGTCACACCGGCACCGCCTGCGAAAACCGTATCGGCCTCCACTCCTCCGCCGGTATCCACCGCAACGCGCGTGACACGGTTCGACACCGTCTCCGAGAGCAGCAGATGACCTGCCGTTTGCCGCAACGGCGTCCGCGGCACGGTTATGATCTGGCGCGAGTTTTTAGGCACAGTCATGGCGATATCGTAGGTCAATGCCCCAAGATCGTAACGTGAAATGTCCGGTGTATCCCAACGTCCGCTGTATAAGAAGCCCTGAACCCAAGTGATGCCGAGCCGGTTGTTGATCCCGCTGATCGTATATGTCGTAGTGGCTCCGGTGGCGACGGCAATCGCATACGTCGCCGAAATATTCGCGGCCCCGTACACCGTGTTTTCCTGATGGACGAAACTGAGCGCCTGAACTCCCGACAGCCCGGTAAATGTATTCAACAACGCTCCATCTTCTCCGCTGAATTTAAAGATTCTCCCGGTGGTTCGCTCCGAAACCCAAACATTCCCCTCTGCATCTGTCGTGATGCCGCGCGGGATCTGGAACTTCCACAACACGTCGCCCAACGCATTGGTTCCTTGATTCTCGATGAAAAGGCCGCCGGCACCGGTCACCGCGTCATACCGGTAGACAGCGGCGTCTGTGGTCGGCGCCGAAAAGTTCAATCCAGCCGTAGCATACACCCACCGCCCATCCTGCGATATACCCATGGTTTCAACCGTTTTGTCAACGACGGCCAAAGTGCGCAGATACGTTCCCTCAAGATCAAACTCCAGAATACGCGAGGTAGAACCGTTTTCGCCGATAAACACGCGGCGACCGTCTGACGCCAGCGCAAAGAAACTGCGCGTGAGCCCCCCGTAATTATTGCTTGCAAGTGCGAAATCGTTCTCGCGGCTCCACACGCCATCCGTCACGGTAAAGCGCATCACATTCGCCGCGTAGCAGAGCAGCACCGTATCGGTCTCGGCGGATACGGCTACCGCACCCATCACACCTGCAATCAGAAGGATTCGCAATTTGCTTTTCAGACACTGAATCATCATGCCGTTCCTTTCCTTGCCGTTTAACCTCGCGCCTCGTGTATGCGCCGTGCTGTCACCATTCGAGTTCCTTGTGCAGAAACCCGTAAACCTTACCGTCCTCCGCTCCGATCAGCAGGTCCGGCTTCCCGTCCCCATCTAAGTCCGTTGCCCACGGCGTAGCATTGTGAACGCCGAAATCCAGCGCCTGACCGTTCGCCAGCTTGAACGGAACAGGCCGCGCAAACAGCGGTGCCGCATTCGAACCCTCGTTACGGATGAAAAATGGTACGGCCCCTTGCTTGGCTGCCTGTTCACTGAAAAAGCGATGGCATGAGCGGTTGGTGCCGAACAGCAGATCGAGCCTGCCGTCTTCGTCCCAATCCACCAATGAGACCGCCCCGCGCCCCCAGAGACCAGCCGGACCGCACAATCGGATAGATGCGCCGTCCACGTACCGCAACTTGACCGTTTCACGCAGGTCAGTGCCTCCCGCCTTGTGCGGCACAGCAACCGCAAGATCGCCGTCCCAATCCTGAATCAGCAGTGCGTCATGCGGCACACCCGCGAAACCGGATGCCCCCGGAATGATGTCCGGTCGGCTGCGCCAGGCAATCCGAAACGGCTCTCCCTGCAAAGTGAACAGTTGGCCCGCAGTAAGATGCCAAGCGTCATCCGGCTTCCCTTGCGCTTCCCTGCGCCGGTAGAGCATCAGCGTCCCCGTGATGTCATCTGTAATGATCGCCTTGGTCCCGCCCCATTCGCCTGCTGTAACCTTGAGATATCCCCAGCGCTTCTCATTCGATCCCTGAATCGACCCGTTCAGCCCGGCGACCGGACGGATCGGAACGCCGGCGGCCGTCATCGCACGTGGCGTTCCGTATGTCCACGCATCGCTCGTGCCGGGCCAGAACATCAGACGTCCCGACGCATCACCGGTCAACAGATCCGGCAGGCCGTCCCCGTCCCAATCCAACCTGCACGGCGCGGTCAATGTTTCGGCGGCCAGCCATCCGCCGCTGGTCTGTGCAACACCCATCGACACAAACTCCCCTACGCGGCGACCCCGCAGAACCGCCACCACACCCGGATTACCGTCCAGCAACAACTCGGGCACGCCGTCACCCTCCAGATCGACACTCGATATACGTGTCACCAGAAACGTGTGCGGCAGTTCGTACCCGCTCTTCAGCAGCGGCCGCGCCGCGCCGCAAACCGCTTGGCCGTCACGCATAGCAATGTCAACCGCCAGCAGTTCGTCAATGCTCCCGGCGATCGCGAGCCATGTCTGGCCCTCCACCCGCAACACGGCCAACGCACGGTTCGCACCGATGGTTTTCCACAGCAGCGGATAATCCGGCGCACGCGCCAGCACATGGCGCGGCGCGGCAAAAGTCAAACTGCCGTCCTCCGCGCGGCTACCCTTCGACCAAAGCACCTCACCAATCACATCGTGGCCCAACCACGTTCCCCGGATGTCATAGCCTTTGCCCGGCCCGGCATAACGCTGCTCCTTGCCGGTCCACGGCGAGCCTTCAAACGGAAAACGCATATCGCCGCCGAGCGAGAGTGTGCGCATGAACACAAAGTCTTCCGTTCCGTCCCCGTCGAGATCACCCAGTGTCCACGCACTCACCCTGCCGAACGCCGACATGGGCTTGCCGTCAAACCGCACATGCTTCACCGTAAAAAGCGGTTCCCCCGGCTTGCCTGCATTGAGGTATTGCACGAAGGTCCCATCACCGAACCGTGTACGCGTACCACGCGCGAACAGATCGAAGGTGCCGTGTCGGTTCGGCAAAGCCTGATAGCGGTCGCGCGGCAGCCCTGAAACCGTTGTGCCGTGGTCATAGATCGGCAGCCCGCCCTCATGCCCTTGGTAACGGTAAAGCGCCAGTCGCGAACCGAATGCACCCGCACAGACCGCCAGCAAATCGCGGCCCTGCCGATCATGCCACGCCACCGCCGTAGCGTGAATGGAGAGTCCGTCGATCAACGGATGAAGATGGCGGGACGCAACCCGCAATGCTCGGTAGGCCGGCGCATCTGCCGCCGTCGTCACCGGCAGCGCACTTTCCGCAACCGTTCTCACGGCGACACCAGAAGCGGCAGCCTGTTCTGTAACCTCGCGATCCGACAAGCAACGATCCTGGAAGGTGACTCCCGACGGCACTTCACCCAGCAAGGCACGCCGTCCGCCGTCCGATCCGATCTGCATGCGCGTGTAGCGCGGGCGCGGCTGCGGCTGCCACCGGTAGGCCACCGGCGCACCGTCCACGTAAAGCTGCAACTCTTTGCCGGTATCGGTCAATGCAACGTGGTGCAGCCGACCGGGCTCTACACGCACGTCGGCGTTTATATCGAAATTATCCGCACGGCTCTTTGCGAAGAACGTTGCGAACAGACGATCAGACCACACCCGGATAAAGAGTGTCGGCGCATTTGTTGAATCGGGATCAAGCCGTAACAGGGTCATCGGCGAAGCCGCATTCCACGCACGAGTATCCCCCTCAGGGAAGCGCTCCACGCGAAACGTAAAGGCCAGCGAGCACGGATTTCCGCCGCCGAATCGGGGAGTCGGCTCGCCGACCACCAACGACGCGCACATCACTGTCATACATACGGCACCAAGCTGTCCAACAAATCGCATGATTACCCCTTGATTCAACTCACTTCAAACGGATCAGCGTCCCCGACCCGATATCCGGCCAGGCTTTCGCGCCCTCAGGAATCAGCAACAGTTCCGCCGGATTCTTGAGCCCGAGAGCGACCGTGCCCTGCGCTGTCAACGTGCTGCGAATAATATGCACCATGCCGTAATCGAAATCCGTATAGCACACCTGTCCGTCCACAATGTTGATATCGTAAAACTTGGTCCAGACGCTGTAATCACCGATTCTCGCGAAGGTATTGCCGAGCGGCAATGGCAGCGACATGACATCGCAAGCCCCATAAACCGAACCGATGACGCGCGGCCCAACGGCATCATAGAACACGCCCCGGGGTTGATCGTGCAATCGCGAGGTTTCCAACAAAGCTCCCGTCGGCGAAAACTTCCTGAAATATCCTTGGGTATTGCCGATCTCATACTGCGTGGCCACGTAAAGGTTCCCTGCCTCGTCACAGGACAACCCACGCGGATCGACGAGCGTAGCACCCCATCCGGTCGTATCGATAAACACACTGACCGCGCCATTGGCCGGATTCACCTTGACCACCTTGTCACCGTTTACCGCCGAGATCAACGACACAAACAACATTCCGCCCGGCGCGGCTTCAAGCGCTCCCGGCGTGCTGTCCGACGCAAAGGTTGTGACCGTCCGCTGCAAGCGTCCCTTGAGCGTGTAGGCGAGCAGACGTCCCCCAGCCACGCGCTCAGTCACATACACCGTCTCTCCGAACAACGCCAATCCGTAAGGCGCGGACAGACCATCCGCAAACACGTTGTCGTCGCACCACTGCCCCAAGCTGTTTAAGCTGTAGCGCATCACGCGGTTCAATCCCGTGTCGGCCACCAGCACACGCGCATCGCCCTCGTCAACCGGCAGGGAACGGAAACCGGCAATCCGTTTAACCAGCACCATGTTCGGCTCGACTGCCGAACGCGGGCCGGACAAACCGTCGGCATACGCGGCGGCGAACAGAACCACCAGATCATCCCCGGAAAACGAAAACGACGCCTGCAGAAAACCGTCTTTGCCATTCTCAGGCCGTTCGAACAACACATCGCGCAGACACCAATCACGCAGATTGTGCGATGAATACACCGCTAGCCTATGACAGATATTCTCCGGCAAAACCTTGCCGATTTCGTTCTCGGACGGGGCGACCGCGCTCGTCAGCGTCCAGTAAAGGCCCGACACAGCGTCATACCGGACCATGAACGGCTTCGCCGCGCCGGGCAACATGACAAACCCCGTATCCAGATTGAAGCCAGGTGCCGAACTTGCCGTCGTCACGGGCACATACGCCGCCACCTCCGCCATGCCGCCACGGTTCTGACGTACGCTCATGAGCGTGACGAGCCCGCCGTTCTTATCCACAAGCGCATTGCCATCCAACCATCCGGTCAGACGACGGTTGGTATCCCATCCGCTGCGAGACAGCGGATCAGACACCGTCCAGTTCATAGCCGCCATCAGATCGAAACCGACCGGCGCCGAGAGCATGCGCACACGCGCCCGGTCCGGTCGCCACCCTTGCTCAGTTTGATCTTCGGCCGCCTTCCACACACGCCCGTCATGCACCACGACCGGTCCAGCCGCCATATGAAAGGATGCGTTCGGCGAGATTGTCGATCCCGCCGACCACGTGGCACCGCCATCCGTCGATCGGTGAATGCGCACGGAGCCCAACACATCGGATGTCCCCAGCAGATAAAGCGCGCCGCCCTCCTCGAATAGCGAGGCATGCACCAATCCCGTGAGTTCCGCGATCTGCGTCCATACGGTGCCGCCATCCGTTGAACGGCAGACCCGTGTAATACCCGCACCACTACAGACATCATACGCGGCCAACATAACGCCGCCCGACATCAGCAAAAGAGACGGCGATCCGACCGGGCTCGCAATGCGCGGCTGATGCCCCACAGCGACCGCAGTCAACTCAGATTCGACCGCTGTGAAATCTGGAACCGGCAACGCAGGCCGGACAGGAACCGGCAAGGACGACGGCGACGAGGTGTAGAGCGTGTAGAGCGCCGACACGTCAGCGCTGGAGAGTGCCCGGTCATACACGCGCAAATCATCCATGAACGCGCCGGAATTCAGGTAAAACTGCGGATACACGGCACGACCCAAACGCCAATCGAGAGACTGGTCAATCGACGCCGTCATGACCGCGCTGGCCTCCATGACACCGTCCAACCACAACTCCATCTGGTCGCCGCGACGGATCACGCCGATATGGTGCCATGCCCCGTCACGCGCGTCGTTAGCGGAGATCAAGGTCGGCCCATTCGCATGCCACCAAAAAAGCTTCCGCGCGGAACCGCTGTCGAAGTCATAGCCTAGCTCGCACCGTCCGGCTTGGCCGTTGTTTTGCGAAAACACATGCCGTTGCCCGCTACCTTCCGCAGATGCTCCCGCCCACAGGAACACGCTGAAATCGTTTGTCGCGGGAATCAAGAGCTTGGAATCCCGGATCACTCCAAAGCTATAATCATTGAACCAGACCGCGCCGCCTTCCACGCCAGTCGCCCCGCTTTGCAGATATCCCTGGGCATCGATCTCACGATAACCCGTCGGCCCGATGGAGGATGCCAACAACGGCGCGTTTGCACCTTCGTTAAAGCGCCAGTGCGCGGTCAAACCGTTTTCAGGAACGAGCGAATGATCCGGCACCACCGTCATATACATCGGCTGGCTGACATCCGACTGCGCATCCACCGCGACCGTACGTGTGCCGTCCGGTCGGACCCGAAAGACTTTGTTGTCGTTGTAGCTAGAGTAATACACATCTTCGCCGATCGTGACGATGCCGATTCTGGGAGCTGTCTGGTCGTCCGAATACCGGAGTATGACCGTGCCGTCGGGTTCGACCTCAACCAGACAACCCAGCGTCCCTTGCTGATGGGTACTCACAACGCGCCGCGAGATGAAGTTGTAGGCCAATCCGTTCGGCAAGCTCACGGTCGCCAGGGTATTGCTATAAGCACCATCGGTCGCATTGAAGCGCCGCACCTTATTCGAGTTCCGGTCGGCGACAAGCAATAGACCATTTTCATCGACCGCCAGACCGCGCGGATTATTGAATGTCTCTCCCCATCCGGTAGTCGCAATAAACTCCCCCCCTTGCCAAGTATCCAAGTCAAAGCGGTAGATGTGGTCGCCTGCACTCCCGAAGGCATCGCTCATGTACAGGTAACCGTTCGGTGCTGCAAACACACAGTCGGGCGTGCAGGTCGAGGCGAAATTCGTGACCGTGCCCACAAACGTGCCGTCGGTTTCGAACGCAAGAATCCGGCGCGCCGCTATATCTCCGATATAGACGCGCCGCCCGTCGCTGGTCACGCCCGCAGGGGTCATCGCTTTCCCCTCGTACGAACCAGAAGCGAACACCTTCTCGTACGTCCACACCCCGTTTGCGACCGAGAACTGACGTACCTCCTTGTTGCCGCTGGCGTATGCCACAAGGACGGTCTCCGCATGCGCCCTCAGAACTGCGATCACCCCGAAAATCAGACACCTCCCTATCCGTGCCGCTTCTCTCCAGTTTCTGCTGCGTCTTACTCGTGACATCTGACACCTCCAGACTTTTCATGACTGGCCGACATGAACACCAAGCGGACACCATCCCTGTCACTCGACGGATGGAACACCCCTCCTCATCTTCGACACAGACAGTAAACACTAGGACGAGTGAAAATCCAAGAAAAAAGGTATGCACCCTCTTTTCATTGGTATGGATTGGGATTGCATGCTACTCAGACCGACGACCCGTAGGTCCTTTCGGTCGTGGCCAGTCCCATGTAGTAAGAATAGGGATGCAGGGCTGTTTCGGGGTTGGCGAGTTGATCGGCACGAAACTGCGTGGGCGACACGCCGACCGCACGTTGAAAGCGGCGGGAAAAATAGAGCTGATCGGCATACCCGACTTGGGCCGCCACCTCCTTGATGCTGAGGTGGTTCAGCGCCAGCAGTCGCTTGGCGCGGGCGATCCGCTCGCGCTCAACAAGCTGTTGCAGGGAGAGACCCAAATGTAATTTGCACAGACGGAAAAGCTGACAGTAGGAAAGGTTGGCCAATCGCGCGAGCTGCACGTAATCCGGCGGCTCGTGGAGCGTGCGCCGGACAAAGGCCACCACACGCTCCACGCGCGGATCAAGTTTCGCTTTCGCAGAGTCAACTTGCCGTCCGTTTGCCATCTGTTAGAGGTCGCAACAAGTCTGGCTATTTGAGCAACATAACCGATCCGCCCTGACTCGTGAGACGCATCTCCGTGGCCGTACGGACGATCTTGTACTTGGACGGGAAGCCACTGATTGCAGGCTTGTCACCGGCGAAACCGCCGGCGGCCTGTGCAATGACGTAGGTAGACTCCGTCAACTCGGCATCCGTTGCCGGCACGATCAGGACTTGCGAGAAGTCCATTGTGCCCGTCGAGGTCAGACAGTCGCTTGTAGCGCCGCTGACCGTCACACGGTAAGTCGTCCCCTCGGACAGCGCCACGCCATCGAGCGCGAGCGTGCCGATTGCCTCGTCGCCGGCCGGGCTCAGCACCGTACCGGATGCGAGCGTGCCGTTGATCACCGAACCGCCGCCGGTCAACAAGCCCACCGCGCAGTTTTCGCCGTTCAGGTCCAGCGTCGTGCCGGTCTCCAACCTGACCTCAGCCTCCGCAAACACGCTTTCCATCGCGAGAGGATTTGTCGCCGTACGGGTGAAGAGCGAACCGTCTCCGGGATCAGTCGGAACCTCGTAGTACGAGAGATTCTCCGCGTCGCGCCCCTGCCAATCCACGGCAAAGGATATCGCGCTACTGGTCCACCAGCCAGCCACATTGCCAGCCGCCCCGCCACCGCCCTGCCCGAAGCGCACCTCGAAAGCATGCGGACCGGGCGCGAGCGTGATTGTACCCTTGGTAGGCACGTTCCATCCGCCGCCGCCGTTGATCACCGTGGTGCCGCCGATGACCAACAGGACGGAGTCGTCGAAGTTCTCGGCGAAGGTCCAGGTCACGTCGCTCTCCGAACGGTTCCAGATGTAACCGGTATAAACATAGGTGGAGTTTTTCGGCCACAGTTTGCCGTTGATGCTACCGTTCTCGCCGCAACTGCCATTGGCGGCAGTCGTGGTGAATTCGATGGCCGTCGCGGGGTTCGGGGTGACCTTGTCGAATGAATTGTCGTCGATCCGTCCTTCAAACAGGCCGGGCGCGGGCATGCTGGGTTTCAACGTGCCGCCCGTCACATGGATGACCGGACGCGCTGGTTCTGGCGCCCCACCAACATGAGTGGTCAGCAGCGAGCCGTCCCCCGAATCCTGGAGCAGGATGTAGTCGTTCACATCGGTCGATCCGCGTCCCTGCGGATCGTACGTCAGCCCGCCGAGTCCGCTGGCCGGACCGACTTCGCCTGTTCCGTCGCCGTAACGAATCTCGATCGCATGCGGACCGGGGGTCAGCGTGTGATCCTGATACACAACGCCCTGACCGAGTGTCACGTCCTTGACCACCACGCCGTCGATCATCAGACGCACGTTATCATCGAAGGTGAAGCGCCAGGTCCAAGTCACGTCGCTCTCCGAACGGTTCCAGATGTAGCCGGAGTAGATCCATGTGTGGTTGTTCCCGCGCCAGAGACCGCCGGCGTACGTGCTGTTGGAGGACTTGGCACCGTTGCCGGCGCGCGTGGTGAGTTGACGACTGACCAACTCACCGGCCTCTGTCGTGTTCCAGTTTTGCATGACAACACTCTCCAAAAGGCCGGACCCCCGTATATCGGGGATGTCGATCGTCAGCAATGAGCCGTCGCCGGGGTCAATAATCTGGCGATAATCCGCCGAATTTGACGAAGCGCGGCCCAGCGGATCGTACGCGATGCCGTAGGGCTCGCCGGTCGGTCCGGCGTGGCCGGTACCGTCGCCGAAACGCATCTCGATGGCATGCGGCCCCGGTGTCAGCGTGACATTTGCGACCACGGCTGCCGCGTTGCCAGCGTTAATGATGAGTGCGCCGTCGATGACCAGCGAAACATTGTCGTCAAAACGGGCGCGGAACGACCACGTTTCATTGGTCGCGGCACGGTTCCAGATGTAACCGGTATAAATCCAAGTGTGGTTGTCGCCGGCCCAGATGCCGCCCGCATAGGTGGTGTTGACGGCCTGCGAGCCGATCGCCGCACGCGTCGTCAACTGAAGGCCGCTACAGGGATTGGGCGAGGTGGTGTTCCACTTCTCACGGATCATGCCTTCCCAGAGCCCCGGCGTCAGCAGCTTCGGATACGAGGCGGGGCCAAGCACGACCGGCGTATTGATCTCAAGTGTCCCGTCGCCGGATTTGGTCAGCGCGGCTGTCGCGATCTGACCATTGATGATGTGCCCGCTCGTGACCGACACGCTGCCGTTTGAGAGGGTTTGACCGCACAGATTAAGCACGCCGCCATCGATGGAGAGCTGCGAATACGGCGAGATCATCCCCGTCTGGCCAAGCAACAGAGTACCTTCGCGTACCTCGGTGGGGCCAGTATAACTGTTGGTCGCGCCCAGCACCAAGGCACCGCTGCCCAGCTTCGTCAACCCTCCCGACGCCGGAGCACCCAACACCGGTATCCCAAGGGTCGCGGCTGCCGTGGCACCACCGCCCACCAACGTGACTGTCGGCGGACTGGTATAATCCGTGCCGGGCGACGTGACTTCGATGGCCGCCACTGTGCCGCTGGCCCAATCCATCCGCGCAAACGCGGACGCGCCCTTGCCGCCACCGCCCGTGATCCGCACAAACGGCGCACCAATATATCCCGCGCCCGCCGAGGCAACGGGAATCGACATCACGCCGAGTCCGGTCGGACGACGCAGCGGTGTGTTGATCGACAGCATCATGCCGGCCGTCGGAATGTCCACGATCGCGCCGTTCTCAAAAACGGTCACATCGGGATAACGGCCGGCGTCTCCGTTGAACAGCTCAGTGGTGTCCGGATTCAGGGCGCGCAACAGGCCGCCGTTCCAGTTGACCAGCGCGTCGGTGTTGGAGCGGTTGGCGCGCCAGATGCGCTTGGCGGTCGTCTCGCCGCCATTCAGGTTGAGCATGGCGGTCATGTTGTCGCGGTTGCCCAGATTGATCGCCCCGTTGTTGGTGACCACCGCGCTCCCGCTAACCGTCATGATGGCAACGCCAGCCGAAGTGTTGTTCTCGCTTTCGTCACCGATCTTGAGCGAGGTTTTATTGTCGACAAGGCCGCCGGACACATGCGCCACGCCCACGCCGCCGCGGCTGATCCCGATCGTTCCGCCATAGGTGGCATCGAATACCAACACGCCCCCCGTCTGCTCAAGGATGCCATAACTGGTCAGGCCACACCCGATTTGCGTATACCCGTTGTTGGTCAACACACCGTCCGCCAGAAGATAGTATCCGTATCCCGCGTTACCGATGCGTCCATCGTTGGACGAGCCACCCGTGTTGTGCATCACACCGCCGGTCTGGTACACCGCACCAACGCCCAGTGTCCCGTTACCTACCAGCAAGCGTCCGGAGATGAATCCATCATCCTCGACACGCATCACGCCGCGGCCGTTATTTCCGATCGCGACCAACGGCTGCCCGACCACGTTATAGCCTCTGTCCAACGTTTCGATCCGCGTGGCACCGCCCACGACCAGCGTGGCCAACGGATCGGATGTTGAGGTGCTCTCACCGACGATGACGCTCTGGTCATCCAGATAACGGCTGACCGGCGACAGGTCCAGCGTGCCACCGTACACACGGATCGGCCCGAGATTCGCGCCCCCACCCGACAGGGTCAGCGTGTTCGGCCCCAGCTTGCGCACTCCCAGATGAGGCAGGTCCGACGTATAGTCCAGATCCTCGTAAGCAGTATCGAAGCCGATCGATGTTTTCGGACCGGCAAACGTGGTGCCGTTGTTAATCAGGTCGTTGATTTCCGTCAACGTGAAGCCCGGCCGCGTACCGGCGGCATCCGCCACGCACAGAGCCAGACACCCGGCGTTGACCACCTCGACCGCCGTCGCGTAGTTCGGCAACGCGCCGGGCGCGACAGCATATAGCGTACCGTTCGAAACCGCAGCACCGCCGGTCCAACTGTTGTTGGTGTTGCGCAGATAGGTGATGCCGCTGTCGTTGCCGGTCTTGAGCAACCGGCCAGACCCCGAAATCTCGCCGGTATAGGTGTCGCTGGCGGCAACTGAACCCTCGAACCGGGCAGCCCCGTTCAGCACAACGGGGCCGGCCCAGTTGTTGAGATTCGTCATGTAACCGCTCCGTGCAAGGACGCGCGACCCATCGTCCAGACTCAACGTCCATTCGATCGGACGCGCAATCTGATAAAAATCAAAATAAGCCCCGTTACGCACCGACACCGTGTTGGCGGCACCGCCAGACAAGGATGCCGCTACCTCAAGCGTTACGCCACCCTGTTCGATATCGATAAACGACGTACCGAGATCATTCGTGACCGTCGTGTTGGTGAAGCCAAAGAGCGAAGTGCCCTTTTTGGTGATGCCGTGCCCATTGAGGTTCATGTAGGTCTGCGTGGCGTTATCGCCGCGAAGATCCAGCCGCTGCGAGCCGCCCACGGTCAGATCACCCAGCAACGTGACATACGACAGTGCCCAGTACTGGCTGTACGCGCCGGTATTGAGCAGTGCACCGTTACCGTCCGGACCGGCACCGGTCGCGTAAATATGCTCGCTCCCCAAGCGCAGAGTGTTGGCGGCGCTCCCCCGGAAGTCCAGCGCGCCGCCGTCCTGCACCACCGTGGGCGTAGCGGTCGAGCCGAATGTGGTGTTGTGCAGGACACGTGCCGTACCGCGGCTTACGAGCGTTGTACCCGCATAGGTATTGCCGCTGTTCGGGAAGGCGAGCGTGCCATCGCCGGACTTGACTAGGTCACCGTTGCCGCTGATCGTACCGGCCGGCATGTCACGCACCACGCCTGCGGGAACGTTGATTTCAAGCGCCCCCTGACTGATCCCCGTACCGCCGGTGTATGATATCGGTCCGTTTAGACGGACATCGCCGGGGCCTGCCTTATCAAGCCGCACCGCGTTCGCGCCATCGTTCTGCACCCCGGCATTGACGGTGAGCGCCGCCCCGCCGGACGCATTTGCGTTCGCCAGAACGAGCCTGTTGCCCGCGGATGCGGGCGAGGTCAGCACACCATCGCCCGGCACGGTGCCGAGCGTCAGCCCGGCCGCGCCGTCCGCGATCTGCACA
The DNA here is from genome assembly GCA_022704125.1 of Verrucomicrobiota bacterium. GTDB lineage: Bacteria > Verrucomicrobiota > Kiritimatiellia > RFP12 > UBA1067 > DUPH01. The sequence goes on from JAKJHA010000015.1 coordinate 17,217, forward strand.
CGCGGCGCTACCAACGTGGCACCGCCGAAGGTAACGATCGCCTCCGTTGCCGTTTCCTGCGAGAGCAACGCCACGGCGGTCGGGTTGGCATCCAGCGTGATGCCGCCCGTCGTACCGGTCGTCGTGATGTGCGCGGTTTCACCCGCGTTATCGTTGATCACTGAGGGACCGAGCGCAGAGAGCGTTTGGGCTGGCAGGTTGGCGGCATGGATGCCCTCGGTCGAAGAGTATGCGGCCAGATCCGCGCCGCCATTGACAGTCGCCCACGGCCCGATCAGACCGTCCGGCTGCCCGGTTATGAAAATCTTGGTCGTCGTGCCCAGTCCGTCCGCCGTGATGTCGAGCGTCCCGGAGACATGCTCCAACGAGGCGAAGGTCACCGTAGCCGAGGAGGCCCCCGGAGCCACGACCAGACGCGAGTCAGCCCCGTCGATCCGCAGCGTGTTGAAGGCCGCACTGTAATTGGCGGCAGGTGTCCCCGCGTTCAACAGGAGCCGGCCACCGCGCAACCGCAGCAGCGAAGCGGCGTTCAGCGAGCCAGAGGCAGCGAGACCGAGCGTGCCGTCATCGATCACCGTGTCACCGGTGTAGGTATTGGCCGCCGAGAGGATCTGCGTACCGATCCCGCGCTTGTACAGCCCAAGACGACCTGTGCCACCGTTTTCGATGACACCGCTGTTCTCGATCACACCCGCTGGATCAGTCACGTTGAAGATAAAGGCATGCGCGTTGTTATTGCCCGACAGGAACTTGCCCGTGAACGTGAGTGTGCCGTTACCGGTGTGCTCGACGGTCACGTCTTGCGAACCACCCGCATTTTGGTAGAACGTACGGTCGGTCGAGCCGCTCGTGCCGGTGAAACGGAAGGTCGTGTTGTTTACCGTGAACTTGAAGGATTGACCGACTCCCAGCGTGCTCGGGGTGCCCACGTTCGCAACACTCGGCACGGAGAGCACACCGTACCATGTGATCAGCGTATTGCCGACCTGCTCGTTGCCGGGATTGGTCAGTTCGATCGTACCGCCAGAGCCATTGTGCTCAAAGCCGTTCTGCCCGGTAATTTTGGCCCGTATCGAGAGGGTCTTGCCCGGGGCAGCCTGATTGTCGGCAAAGTTCTCGCCCGTGTTCACACTGAAACTCAGCGTGCCGTCACCGTCAATGACCGCGTCTTCGTCGGCGCGCAACGTCACCGCCCCGGTGTTTTCCAGGCTCAGGTGAGCGCCCGCGGCAATCGTCAGCGTCATGCCCGGATTGCGGAAGTAAATCGTCTTGATAGCCTGATTCTGGTTGATCAAGACGTTTGGCGGCGTACCTGCCGGAAAGACCACGGTATCGGCACTACCCGCAGGCGCGGTATTGTCTTGCCAGTTCTGCGGATTCGTCCAGAGGGTATCGCCGCCGGCTCCGGTCCACGTCCGTTCAGCGCCGTACGCGCCCCAGACAACAGCAATCATCAAACCCGTACATACTCCTACTTTCAGACGCATGAAGCTCATGATCTATCCCCTCTTCTTTCCTTGTGCCACTTTCACACTCAATTGCTCGGAACTTTACTACTCCACTGACCGATCAGTCAAGGAACATCACTCACCGCACCAAAATCAGCGTGCCGTCTGCGGCGAAGGCCAAGCGGACGGTCTGTCCTTCCACGAGCAACCGAGCGCTGTAGCCCGGCGGTACTCCTGTGACGCTCCACGCGGACAGGTGTTGCGCACCATCCAAAACGCCGAAGGTGAATACGGGAATGCTGCCAATTCCAAGCAGGACATTCGCCGGAACCGACGACCGCACCGCCACTGTGCCGGCGCCCGCCAAGGACAGTCCGCCGCTCACGGTGACCGCATCCGCATTCAGCGCATCCACATCAATCACGCACTCAACACCAGCACCCAGTGTCAGATTGCCGTCGACAGCGAGCGTAGCGCATGCCCCCGCAGTAATCCCTGAGCTCAAGCGTTCCGTCACCACAAGCGTACCGTTCGACACCGCGCCCGCCCCGGACAGGGTGGTGACCGACTGCTCGCCACCGTCCATCGTCAACGCCGCGCCCTCATGCAGGATCACACCGGTATGCGTCACCGGACGCTCATAACCTGCTGTCTGCACGCGGAACCATTTTTGATTCAGGTAAGCTTCCAAATCCAACCGCTCCTGCTCGGTGATGACGCGGTCATACACCAAAAACTCCGCCAGCCGCTGGCCTCCGTAGCGGTCGCCCATCAGACGGTCAAACGCAAAACCGTCTGCATAGGTACCACCGTTCCACGTCATCACGATGATTTGATAGCCGCCCGACAACGGGGTTACATCCGGGTCGACCGACACCCCGTTCGTATACGCGGCAGTCGGCATAACGGCACCCCACCTACTTGAAAGCATGAAATTACGATGGGAGAAGTTTGTGACCGCAATCTCCCCGCCTTCCGGCGGCGGCCCGCGATGGAAGGTAGTGGCGTTCGTCGCGCCCAGCAGATAACCGCCGCTCGTCTGGCTGTCGAGCACCCATGCGACCGTCCGCATGCCGGTGATCCGCTCATTCCATAACATGCCGGTGCCACCGGCGATACCGTAGGGCCCCATGTCCACCACCGGCAATCCGGCAACTTTATTGCCTGTCAGTGTCGGGGCGCTACGCCCTGCACGCGGGCGCACGTAGCGGCCG
>JAKJHA010000225.1 GCA_022704125.1 Verrucomicrobiota bacterium
GATCGCGCAACACCGCAGACACATCGTCCGTTACGCCTGCAGTGCCCTGCGCGCAAACGACAAACGCCCGTGCCGCCATCGTCATCATAACGATCCCAACGCGGTATTTCATACGTTTGCCTCCTCTTTTGCGCGTCTGTCACTGATGTTTGACGCCTGGTTCACAGTCAGCGTTTCACGGCTGTATCAGCCGGATCAACAATTTATAGAAACCGCCCGGCGAATCCGGTGTCACCACATAATCACGGTCAACCCCGTCACCCAGGACATCACTCAGAGACGGTACCAGACTCCAAAAAACCGCGCCGTTCGTCAGTGACTGCGCGTACTGGAGAGAATAGTAGCGCTCTGCGTTTTTGTAGGCAAGTGAATTGCGGTCTGTCGGGATCGTCGCGAACCGCACACGCAACACGCCGTTTTGATTCTCGATGAACAATTGAGGAACACTGTTCGGATCAGCCGGATCGGTGCCGCACACAAACTCATCCGCATTCGGAACACTGTCCTGATCACTGTCCTCGGCCCCTGTCACGGCCTCGATAGAGCCGAAATGGGTCAACTCCCAGTCGTCGGGCAGACCATCCGCATCCCCGTCCTGCGCGATGCGTTCATAAAGGGCTGTTGTCACGCCGCTTGCCGCATAGCCCAGCGCATAGGCCCTTGCCTTAAGGACCGACGTCGCGGCAAGCACCACGGGAACCTCATAGCGGACAGATGAGACTTCCGGCGTCTGGCCGTCAAGCGTGTAATAGATCTCGGCGTCCGGCGTGGGACATGTGAGGGTCACGGTCAGCGGGTCGATGAATCGTTGGCCGGACGGTGAGAACACAGGGTCGGCAGCGACAAGCATCTCTGGCGTGGCGTAGGTTAGACGCGCATCCCACACGAGATCCTGGCTGGCCGCATCCGCCTGATGGACCGCCACGGCCAATACGTTCAGTCCTTGTCGCAGCAGCGCGATTCCGTTGGTGCCGAGTTCCAGCGTCTCATATCCCGCACTCTCGTGATCAAACGCCAGCGTGCCGTACGCGATCTCCCCGTCCGGCAACGACCGCCGCGCCACCTCCACGCCATTCAGATACGCCACAAAGCCGTCGTCATACATCGCTTCCAGCTTCAACCACAACAAGGATGACGGAACCTCGGCCAAGGAGAAGGTTTTTCGGAAGTAGGTCGTGACGTAACGGTTCGTCACGTCATTGCCATACGGCACGTCCGTACCCAGTCCAATCTCGCCATAACCGAACGGCCCCCAACCGTCAGGCCACACCGAGTCCGTGTAGTCCACGGCGCGCCACGCCGTGTCGAGCGACGCCGGGCCGGCCCAATATTTCCAGTGTGAACCGGCTGTCACAGAGAGGCCGGCATTGAAACGGTTCGTGGCGCCGGGCGAGCCGCCCGTGCGGCTGGTGCGCCAGTTCAGCGGATCATCGCCGAACGCAGACGGCACGTACCGTTCGAGCGAAGGTCCGCCGCCATCGGCTTCGGTCGGCCAGAGCGGCTTGTCATTGTAACGCACGCTGTCTACCGGATACATCGGATCGACAAGCGAACTGTTCGGCTTCAGCACGGTCAGCCGTTCGCCGCCATTGTCGAGCGAAAACGCCCCCGCATAGATCGGACACCCCGCCGGCACGCCGCGTTCCGCTTGAAACTCAGCCACCGACACCCGGCTCGTTTCCACAATCAGCACAAAACCGCCTGACGCGATCGAAGCCCCGTCCGGAAAGGTAAAGCCCCCCGCGCCGGACACCATCCATCCCGAAAGGTCAACCGGCACCTCCAGCAGGTTGTGCAACTCGACAAATTCCGTCAGATTCGTGGGTGGATGATACATGATCTCGTTCACGACCACCGGCCCGACGCGCGGCATCGCGTTCGTGGCGCCGCCACCGGTCCGGAACTCCGTCAGGTTGGTCGGCGCGTCCGCACCGAATGTCCGCGCGGCAAGCATCGTGTTGAGCGGCCCCGCCACAGTCTGCACGCGTCCATACGAGACACCGTTTTCACACGCCGGAAATTTCACCGCCACAACATGCCCAAGCAAATGTCCCACCGCGTCGGCTGCGGACAGATAAACGTGCTCGCCGTTTTCGCTCAGTCCGAACGGCGAAAAGGCCTCAGGCCCGTTGAAGGCCTGCGCATAACACACCCAGAAACCCCTCGGACCGAGAACGGTCCCATCGGGAATCCGGTATTTTCTCAGAAGCGACGCATCCAGATTTCCGGCGGCATCGCGCGCGGCATCGCTCAAGAACCAGCCGCCGATATCCACCGGAACGTCTGATTCGTTATGCAGTTCGATCGCATCTTCAAGCGGGGGATCGGTATGGACAAGCACCTCGTTGATCACGGTCGCCGTGCTGTAAACCGGAAGCGGATCGCCGCTGCCCGGCGAGCCGAACAGCGCGGCGCTGGCACGCCAGTGCGACGCGACATCCGGGTTTCCGTCCACCTCCATGTTCACCAGCGAAAACCCCATCCCGTCCGGAGAAATCACCCATGGCGGATCGTCATCATATTCGACCGAGACGACGGTCGTCCCGTCCGGACGCAGCAGCCGTATCTTTTCGCCATCATTGCTGAGCTTGCCGAGATAGACCCCGTGATACGGCGCGCCGGGATAGCGCGCGGAGAACGCGGCGGGATTACGCACCAGCACCACGTAGCCGCCGGCCGCGACTTTGAACCCGTTCGTAAAGGTAAACGTGATGCCCTCGCAGTAGAAGGCCGACAGGTCAATTTCGGCACTCCCGGTATTCAGAAATTCAATATATTCGTAGGCATCATTGTCCACACTGTCGGAGGTGTCAACATCGAGCGGATTGTACATGATTTCTGTCACGCGCAGGTCGCTACCATGGCGGGCGATCGTGAAGTAAGCTGTCGTGGCAAGTCCGCTCCAATTGGTTCCTACCAAGGTCCTCGCGGTCACATGCACCGGCATGTCGATCAGCAGCGGAGCCGTCCACGCGAGGGCCGACGGCGACGTTGCACCGCCCGGCAGGCGCGGGTCGCTCCCGTCCAGCGTGTAATACACCGTGCCGGTGGGAACGGCCGTATAGACCGCAGTGCCGAGCGCAACCTCTCCTCCGGGCAGACTCAACGCCGGCCGCGGCACAAACGGATGACGGAACTGACTACGGATGCTGGCGGCGCGCGCCGCCGTCCACGCGCGCAGACCGGCGAATTCACCGGCCGCCCCCTCCGGATAAACGTAAGGATCAGACAGGCAGGCCGCAGCGAGCCCGGCTTCCATCCGGTCCAACATCGCGCCAAGCGCACTCTCAGAAAGCGGTCCATCCAAAAGTTCATGCAAAATGTGTTCGTATACGCGTCCGAACCAAGGGTGGTCCAGAATTGCAGCATAGCTGCCGCTTACATAAATGCTCATATTCCCATCCTTCATGCCGGTATCCAAATCCCAAGGATAATAACGGCGCGTACGGGGATAGGGCGGATCGAAATCGACGCAGAATGTGTTCTTGCCGTCATGCGTGAACAAGGCATCCGAGTTCTCAGTAAATGCATGGCAGGCTGCTAGCGTCAACAAGGCCTCCATGTTCACCCAGTTGGGCAGGTAGGTGTCAAATTCCGGCGCCGTCGTTACTGACGGCGGCTTGTTGCCGCCCGGTCCGCTGTTGAAAGGCGAGAATTGGAGATTCAAATAGGCCGGGCTGTTCGACACGCCGATTTCAAGCTCGGTTGTCCCATCCACTTTGTAGAGCCAGGTGCAGGTGGGACTGTAGATGTCATGATTGCGCAGAAACGTCTCGTCCCGTTGTTCCGCACTGGTATAGAGCCCTGCCTCCTCGCCGTTAATGAAGAGGCGTACCCACCCGCTGAGCGACGCCGGATAACCGTAAAAAGGTGCCGCCTGGCGATGGACGATCCAGGCAAAGCCTTCGTTCAACGGCGAGGCGCTGCCATTTTCCAGACTGAGTTTCTTCAGATCGCGCCATGTCTGGCCGGCTACATATTCGTTGATGTCGATCTTGAGACTGACCTTCCGGGGATCTGTCTCCGAAGGCAGCGCAAGGTCGGATTCGCCCTTACGCCGCACGGCCACCAGCAACGGTTCGCCCCCCTCCTCGCGCATCCAGGCCTGGGCAACCTCGGGCACCCAATCCTCGCTCTGTGAGGGCTGGTCAAACCGGACGCGGTCCCAGTCCTGCGTGGCCATTTCCAAGTGCAGGACACGCGGCTGAAAAGGATCGAAAACCTCCGGCCACCCCGCACTTGAAGCCGGTAAGATCCAACACGTGCAGAGCGCCGCCAACCCTGTTACGATCAGCATGCGCTTTATGCTTCCCGCCACCTCGTATCGAGTACCCATAGTCATAACTATTTTGCAGCAAGTTATATTCCATTGGTAAAGTCGATGATATTCACCCGAGACGTCCCGCAGTCCGCCCGTTTAAACAACCAAATGCCCCCTCCGTTTCTCATTTCTGCAAAACGTTTTGCAG
>JAKJHA010000226.1 GCA_022704125.1 Verrucomicrobiota bacterium
GCCTGCCAACAACGACGCGGCCACATCGGCCCGATTCTCCCTTGTGGACGGCCGGCCCGACCGCAACGGCGCATCCTTGGCGGCACTGCACGACGGCGCCGTTCCGCTGAATGAAGACGACCCCGCCCGTAACTTCTTTTTCCAGGCCGGTAGCGACGGCGGGCGCTTCATCGTCGACATGACCCGCAACTTATCCATCGCATACATCGCCACTTTTTCATGGCATCGCGGATCGCGCGGCCCCCAAGTTTACACGCTCTATGCCGCCAATGGCCTGCCATCGATCTTCCAGCGCGAACCCCGGCGCGGCACCGATCCGACCTCATGCGGCTGGATACGTCTCGCTCGTGTAGACACACGGCCGAAAGACGGATCGGAGGGCGGCGGGCAACACGGCGTTGCGATCCGTGCGCCGTCCGGTCGGCTGGGCTCCTTCCGCTACTTGCTTTTCGATGTCGAGCCCACCCAGCGGCATGACCCATTCGGACACACCTTTTTCAGCGAGATTGATGTCGTCGAAGCGGGAGGACCACCCGTAACATCCATGCTCCGTCCCCTAAAGCGGGTGCGCCGCACCTTTACCCTGCCCGATGCGAGTTGCACCTTTTTGCTGGACGCAACAGACGCGCCGGATCTGGTGTCGTGGGCCGAAAAGACGCTCCGCTCGGCCCTGACCGCTTGGAGACCTAAAATTACCGCGTTGCTGTCCTCTACCGACTACATGCCGCCCACGCATGTCACGCTGCTGTTCTGCAGCGACATGAACGCGCCCGCCGCTGCGAGCGGCGGGATCATCCGCCTCAATGCGGCATGGTTCCGCCGCGAACTCGAGGACGAAGCCACCGGCTGCGTAATCCATGAGCTGGTACATGTGATACAGAACTACGGTCGTCCAACGCGCAATGCACAGCCGCCTGCCCCCGTGCCTGGCTGGGTGGTGGAAGGCATTGCCGACTACATCCGCTGGTTCCTTTTCGAACCGGAACGCCGGGGGGCGGAAATCACTTCGCGCCGAGCTATAGAGGCAGCCCGTTACGACGGCAGCTATCGCGTCAGCGCCAACTTCCTGAACTGGGCGGTCACGAAGTATGACCGGTCGCTCATCACGCGGCTGAATGCAGCCGCCCGCGAAGAACGTTATGACGACGCCCTCTGGCAAACCTGGACCGGCAAACATCTCCCAGAACTAGACAAAGAGTGGAAACACGACTTGGTCCGTCGCCTACCGCCAACGCATTGAGCGATTTTGCGGACAACTCCTAAATCCTAAATCCCAACTCCTAAATCATCAGTCCGCGCAACGCGCGGGACGTCGCAGCCCCATCTTTTCAAGCGGCAGTGGCTTGAACCCCGGAATGCGCGTGAAGACCGGCGACTCGGGCCTCAGCCGGAAATCCCGCTGCTGCATGTTGACGAACCCGGGATCGTCGGCTGTCACGAACTGGAGTTCGTTGGTCACCCAGCGGTTGCTTTTAACCTCATCGCACTTCACAAACAGATTGCGTACAGCGATGTTGTCGCGCGCGGCACCGGGCTTCGGATCCATGAACCCGATCAACTCCGGATACGCCTCGGTATAGGGCGGCTGCGTGATGTCCACCTCCTTAAGCAATCGCTCCTGCCACAGCGGTGCCTCGATGAACGCCTTCCAACGCGCATCATTCCACGGAGCGGAGCCCAACGCGCGTTTGCACTCGATAAAGACGCAGTTGTCCACGATGTTGCCGTGTCCGCCATGCGAAAAGACCGTGCCGAAAGGACCTTTGCCGGGGTCGCCGCAACGGAAGAACAGATTGCCGTAGACCGTTTCGCCGCCATCGCCGTCGTCAAAGTAAACCGCCGCGTTGCCATGCCCGCGCGGGCTCCCGATCTCGCTCCACAGGTTGTAGCGCAGCACGTTGCCGCGACAAGACGGATTACGCCCCTTGTAGAATGCGGCTGCGTCGTCAGAGGCCATGCAGACGTTGCTGACCACGTTGTACTCGAACAGGTGGTTGTTGCCGTGCATGCTGATCGCCTGATGCGGCGCGTCGTGAATCAGATTGTGGCGGGCCACATTGCCGACGCCGGAAAAATGCAGCGCGCTGGCGTACGTGAGCTGATGCACGGAGAAACGCCGGATGTGCGTATCTTCCAGCACATGCCCCGCAGGCGTCAGCGTCTTTCGGTCTCCCCCGCCCAACGTCACGCCGCCCGTGCCGGTGTCGTAAATATCGCACCTCGCGATCCGGTTGGATGCGCCGCCGTTCATGTGAATCGCCTTGCGCCGCAAATTGCGGAACACGCACTCCTCCACGGTCACCCGCCGACACTCGGTGATCGTCAGTCCATCTCCCTGCCCCTCTTCAAAGATCAAGCCGTGCAACGCGATGTCGGTCGCATTCTGCAAAACGATGAGCGGTTCGTCACGCACCGCCAGCGCAACCCGCGCCTGCGTAAGATCCTGATCGGGCCAGAGGTAGAGCCGGTTCGCCGCGACATCAATGAAGTATTCGCCGGGACGATCCAACTCTTCGAGTAGATTAACCGCACGCCAGCGGCGCGGCGACGGATTGCCCTGGCGCACACCGTAAACATGCGCCACCTTGAACGTGATCCGACGCTGCGCAGGATCGATGGCTGCCACGCGGATCGCGTCGTCATACCAGTCGAAACACCAGAACCCGTGCAACCACACGCCTTGCTCCACCCGCCAGCGCGCGGGACGGTCGCCCTCGTACTCAAATACGCCGCCGCGGTTCTCTTTGGGACGCGCCTTCTTCGGGTCAGCCGAATCCGAAACCGATCCATCGTTGCGCATCGTTCCTTGGTCGATGATCTTGGGGATCGTCGCCCAGCCCTCGTTCGGCCAGCAAGCCAGCGTCATGCGGCGACCGTTGACAAACAGCTCCGGGATACCGAACGGCAACCGGAAATTGTCGCGCGGCACAGAGGTCTTCGGGAAACCCAGCGCGTTCAGATCCACACAGCGCACCTGTCCGCGCGCCGCCGGATCGAGGCGTTCGTCGGCCGCATCCCCCGCAAGCGGCTGGAACGCACCGCAAGGAATCGGACGCGCACCGGTCAGGGAGACAGCGGCACCCGGCGCCGCCTTATAGATGATCGGCGCACCCTCCGCGCCGGAGTCTTCCGCTTCCAACTTTAAACTGCGGGTCAACGCATAGCGTCCGGCATGCAACACCACCTCGGCGCCGCCCGGCAACGCCCCTGCTTTCTTAGCTGCGCGCACCGCATCACGCGCCCGTTCCAGCGTCGCAAACGGCGCATCGGCACTTCCCGGCCCCGCATCATTACCGTCCGGCCGCACATGAAACACACGCGCATCCGCACCGTACACACTGATTGCCGTTCCCCACACGCCTGCCAAACAGAGCACCGTCATTCCGTATTTCAGCATCATCCCCTCATCCCCCTTTTTTCCAGCGCCAGCAGCCACGCCTTGTGCGACAGCCCGCCGCCATATCCCACCAAACTCCCGTCCGCGCCGATCACACGGTGGCACGGAATGATGATCGCAATCGGGTTGCGGTTATTGGCCATACCGACCGCGCGCGCGGCCTTGGGATTCCCGACAGCCGCCGCTACCCGCTGATAGCTCCACGTCTCACCATACGGGATCGTTTCAAGCACAGCCCACACACGCCGTTGAAACGGCGTTCCCACCGGAGCCAACGGTAGCGAAAAAACCGTCAGCCTGCCATCCAGATACGCCTGCAACTGGCGGAACGTCTCATCCAGCAACGCCCCCTCCGCCACGCTAGCATCCCTTGCCCCCTCGTCGGCAAAAAACACCCGCGTCACCGCGCCGTCCTTCACCTCAACGCCAATCCAGCCCAGCTCTGTTTTTCGATAGGCAAGTGCCATGACCTTTTCTGTTAACGCTCAACCATGAAACACATGAAAATTCATGAAAATTGAAGGCTTTCCTTTGCGTTCTTTGCGTTCTTTGCGGCTATTTATGTAGCCATGCCTATTCGCGACAATTCGCCTCATTCGCGGTTAAAACCCGCAGCCACGCCACCCCAAAACCTCTGTGCCCTCTGTGTTCTCTGTGGTTCCAAAACCCCGAGCCATGCCCCAAAAAAATCTGCGTAATTTGTGCCAATCTGTGGATAGAAAAAAACGCTCAATTCGCCACGATGTTAATCAAACGGTTGGGGACGCAGATGACCTTGCGGATCGTCTTGCCGTCCAAGGCCTCGCGCACCGCATCCTGCTCCAGCGCGAGCCGCTGCATCGTCTCCTCGTCGGCCGACGACGGCATCATGACGCGCGCCTTGGGCTTGCCCAGCACCTGCACGAGGATCTCCACCTCGTCCACCTTGAGATACTCTTCGTTGTACTCGGGCCAGGGCTCGTAAGCGAGCGTCGTATCGTGACCCAGACGCTCCCAAAGCTCTTCGCCCAGATGCGGCGCGAACGGGGACAGCAGCAGCACGAAGGTCTCCGCCG
>JAKJHA010000227.1 GCA_022704125.1 Verrucomicrobiota bacterium
TCCGACTTGAACGGCGCAGCGCGATAACAGCGATCCACCGCACGGTCGAGTTCGGCATGCGCCCTCACCAGTTCCGGCGGCATTAGCAAGGGATCATACATGTCCGCCAACGTCGAGGTCGGATTCCGTGCGCGCGCGGCTAGCACCTTTAGCGAGGCGGCTTCCACTGTTGCGATTTTTTTCGCATCACCTTTCAGGTAGGCGCTCACATGTTTCGTCTCCAAGGGCACACCTTCTATTTCACTTCCATCGTGATACGACGACCAATAAAGACGCGACGCCGCCTCTCTGACGCAGAGGCCGTCGGCATAAGGAACCGTTTGGATATAGTCGGGCGCGTTCAGTTGTGGCCACGGGAAATTGTTGTAGACGGCGGGAGCATAGCTGTAACGCGACTCCAAACGCCCGCTGACCACGCGCACCCACGCCATGTGCATGGTCGACGAGAGCACGCCGAAATGGAAAAGTGTGCCACCCACGATGATCTGCAACTTGTTGCTGGCAATGACGGTGGCAGGGAGAAAGGCGATCGGGATAAAGCGGCGCGCCTCAGAAGAGACTTCGGGCACCGCCAGATAGTCGCTGTCCGGCTGCCGATCCTGCGTGAACAGCGTTGGATAATCGGCGAACCGCCGTACGCTGGCCGTCGGGCTCTTGAGTCGGCTTGCGCGCACCTTTTCAACGCGCACTTGAACCTGTGGGAGCGCCTGCAGCTCAGGCAGTGAGATGTTTTTCAGCCAAAGGCACCAGCGATGACCGCCGTTCAATAGCTCCTCGCCGCCAATGAACGGACGCAGCCAACGCTCTGCGCCCGGCTCCTTCTCCAAAAGCTCAGCACGCTCCTTGTTTGTCAAGATGAGGTTTCCGCCGTCAGTCGGCTGACTGCCCTTCTTCATCTGCGGCATGCCGCGCGGCGGCGACGTGCGCGACGGCAGAACCGTCTGTCCGCCCTCGACGAGATATGGGCTGATCCCGCGCACTTCGGATACGGTCGGCGTGTCGCCGTCAGCATAATCGTAAAGCTTTTTCACGGGCACGTCACAGACGCCAAAACCGATGATCACCACATGCACATGCGCTTTGCCCCTCGCTTCACTCTGCCACGGGAAGGTGCGGTGCGCGAAATGGATACGGACGCCGAGGCCGTTCAGGCAACCCCACAGGATACCGACCTGCTCACCCTGCGTGATGGAATTGGTTGAAACGAAACCGACGCGCGTCTGCGTGCCTTGGATGAACTCGGCGGCACACTTGTACCAGCACGTCACGTAGTCGAGCCTGCCAAAACGTCCGGCGGTACCCCAGATGGCCTCCATATCCTTCTGCTGTTCGGCGTTCCGCCACTGATGCCCCACAAACGGCGGGTTGCCCAGAATGTAGGAACACTCGGCGGGATTCAGAACATGACGCCAGTTGAGACGCAAGGCGTTGTCGTTGATGATGCGGGCGGATTTCTTGAGCGGCAAGCGCACGAAGTACTGGCCGAATTTCTCCGCGAGCAACAGATTCATCTGATGATCCATCAGCCACAGCGCCGTCTCGGCGATACGCGCGGGCCACTCCTCGATCTCGATACCGAACATCTGGTCCACGTCCACGCGCGCGAGCAACGCGACATCGGTCACGGTTTGCCCGCCGTAGCCCATCGCGTCGAGGACATCCAGTTCGAGCAGGCGCAACTCACGATAGGTGATGACCAGAAAGTTACCGCAACCACAAGCGGGGTCGAAAAATTGGAGCTTGCCCAGCTTTTGATGGAACACCGACAACTTGCGGCGGTCGTGCTTGATCGTTTCAAACTCAGCCCGCAGGTCATCAAGGAATAACGCATGGATCAGCTTGAGGATGTCGCGCTCCGAGGTGTAGTGCGCCCCGATCTGGCGTCGCTCCGCAGGCTGCATGATCGACTGGAAGAGCGAGCCGAACACGGCGGGCGAGATTCGGCTCCAGTCGAAGCCGGTACAGCGGATGAGTGCGTCGCGCATCTCCGCAGTCATGTCGGCCAACGGTAATTTTTCGGAGAACAGTTCACCGTTCACATAGGGCAAACCACGCAGGCGCTCGTCAAGGTTCCTCTGTCTCTGTTCGCGTGGCGTATCGAGCACTTGAAAGAGCCGAGCAAGATGTAGGCCGAGATCCGAGCCATCTGGCCGCGTCTCGTTCTCGATGTACTCCGTAAAGACATTGGGGTCGAAGATGCCGGTATCCTCAGCAAAGAGGCAAAAGAGAATGCGCACAAGAAAGCGTTCCAACGCATGGCCCGTGTAGCCCCCTGCCGCCATAGCATCGTGAAGCTGCCCCATCACCTCCGCAGCTTTGATGTTAATCGGATCTTCCTTGCCGAACGTGCGAACCTTGTAGCCGGGGATAAAGCCGAACAACCGAATGTGACGGTGAAGGTCTCTAACCCGGATTTCGACGCGCTGGACATGCATCCCGCAGAAAACCGGCAAGTTATGTGATTCCTCCGGCTCCAAATCATAAAGCGCGAGACGGTCGAAGTCGGTGACGATCACATAGCGTGGAATTTCGTCATGACGACCCTCGGCCGCCAACGACTGCAAGTACTCGAACGCCTGAGATTCGGCGCGATCTAAGCTCTTGCCGCGGCTTTTGTGCTCGACCAGCAGCCGTCCTTTCCAGAACAGGTCGATGAACCCATACTGCCCGCTCAGTTTGCGGACCGGCTCCTCAAAGGTTGCGACACTGCGGCGCGGGATGCCGAACACATCAAAAAAAGCGTCCCAAAAAGATTTGGCCTCCGCTTGTTCGCGGGTCTCTCCAGCCCATTCCCGCGAGAAACGGATTGCACGCTGCTTGATCTCGTTCCATCCCAACCGCATCACGGCCGCCTTTCGTCATTCAGTCGGACGAGCGATCTTGAAGGTCCAGGCGTACTCGCAGGGCAGGGTGCCGGGATTGACCACGGGCGGTTTGATCGTGAGCGCCCCGTCGCTGCACGTGAACGTGACCGGCAAAGGACTGCCGAGCAGCGAAACCGAGTCGGCCTTGGCGATGTGGTTGACCACCAGCGGCGCTTGCGGCCAGCGCGCGCAGATCACGTAGAGGGCGTCCGGTTTCTGGGTGAAATAGACCTTGGTTTCGCGCATGTTCTTGGGACGGTGCCGCCAGGCGGTGGTGCCGTAAATCGCCTCGCCGTTGACGCTCAGCCAACGCCCCATATCAAGCAGGCGTTCTTCCATAATCACCGGGATGAGGCCGTCGGCCTGCGGACCGATATTGAGCAGCAGGTTGCCGCCGCGACTGACCTTCTCGATCAAGGTCTCTAGGCACTGTGCACTGGTCATGTAATGCGCGGTGGTCTCAAAACGGTTAAAGCCGAACGAACCGCCGATGCCGCGGCACTCCTCCCACGGATGCGTGAACTGGGTATCAAGCGAGCTACCCGAATGAACCAGATCGTATTCGGTCGTGTAGTGGTCGCCATGCTTGCCGCGCGTCTTTTTGCCCCAGCGGTCATTGACCACCACGCTCTCCTTGACCGGCGATTCGTTGTACAGCCAGGCCAAGAAATCGACGCTGCGCAGCTCTTCGTCGGAGTAGTCCCACTCGCCGTCGGCCCAGACTATATCGGGCTCATAGCGCGTGACCAGCTCTTTCATCTGCGGCAGGTTCATCTCCGCGACCCACCGGCCGATGTTCTCCTTATAGAGCGGGTTGCCCCACTCAAGCAGCGAGTAATAGAAGCCCATGCGCAAACCGGCCTGCTTGACCGCTGCGGTCAGTTCGCCGGCAAGGTCGCGGTGCGGTCCGAGCACCTGCGCGTTCCAGCGAGGGCTGTAAGCGCTCGGCCAGAGCGCGAAGCCGTCATGATGCTTCGACGTGAGCACCACATACCGCGCACCGGATTTCTTGAAGAGGTCCGCCCACTGGGCGGGATCAAAGTGTTCGGCGCGGAACTGCGTGGCGAAGTCCGCATAGGTGACGTTGGTGCCGTAGGTGCGGGCATGGAAGTTGGTGAAGGCCGCGTTGTTGGAGCGCATGCGGTTGTCGTAGTGCTCCGAATACTTGGCGTAGACATTGGCCGCGTCGGTCGGCGCGTAGGCCGGTACCGAGTAAACGCCCCAATGGATAAAGATGCCGAACTTGGCCTCCTGCCACCACTGCGGAATCGGGCGTTTGTCGAGCGACTCCCACTCCGCCTTATACGGTTCCGCGCGCAACGCGAGCGCGGCACAAGCAATAAAAACACACGGCATCAAGTAACGTTTCATAGAAGCCTCCTCATTTTCCTGCACACCACTGTACAGAGCCGGAAGGCAACCTGTCAAGGCCGAGGCACAGAGAGCACAGTAATCGGTTAGTGACAGGGGGGTGCAATTCAAGTGCGAGGGATAGCGGAAATTTTTTCGCATTTTTTTATTTTTGTGCTTGCATGTGCGTTTGTAATATGATAAACATGCACCATGAAAACAAAG
>JAKJHA010000228.1 GCA_022704125.1 Verrucomicrobiota bacterium
CCCAACGCCACGTTCGAATCGGAGCAACTTACCTCCGACAACCGCCGCATCGCCGACGGCGAGACCTATCACGGCTGGACAGCCTACGTTCCTCCCCCGTACCCGGGTGCTGACAACGCGGTTTTCATTTTCAACCGCCAGCGCGCGGCCGAAGCCTCCAAGTGGCCCTGTGACTACGATGCGCCCGAGGGCCAGCAGGTTCTCGCGCTCAAGCAAGACGCCTCCGTGTCCACGTCGCTCTCATTGCCTGTCGCAGGTGTTTACGACGTGTCCTTCTACACCTCCGCGCGCTCTTTCCGCACGGGCAAACACGAAATTGACCTTTGTCTTGTCGAAGGTGCAACAACCAACGCGGTCACGACCGTCCAAACGGTCAACCAAGCGTATGCCCGACAATCCTTCCGCCTGCCATGGTTGGAGGCCGGTACCCACACGCTGCTCTTCCGCCGTAACGTCGCCGCCGTTGACACGCTGGGCACGATCGACGACATCAAGGTGACACTGGTCTCGACGGTCAACCCCAACACTGTCAGAATTCCGAACGGGGACTTTGAACTGACCGACTATCCGCGCGACCCGACAACTTTCACGACCTCCAACGTGGCCCGTGGCTGGACGTTTACTGCAGTCACGAACGGGGAAATCTCCGCCGGGATTACGATGCCGGCATCGTCTGTTTACGCCTACACGCCCTCCACGCCGTACGGCGTGGTCATGCTCTGCCTGATCAGCAACGGGTGCGCACGAAGCGCGTCGTTCGCGCTGCCGGCCGGCACCTATGCCCTGCAGGGAGTTGTTTGCAAGTGGCCCTGCCGGATCGGCAACAAAAATCTCCAGGCAGCCCAATCCATCAAAGCCACTGTCGCACGCGCGACGGGGGACAGCATCGAACTGGGCTCTCTGGAAGCTTCCGGAAGCATTCTCACGACGAGACGCTGGCCCACCGCCTTCACCGTGACCGATAACGAAACCATTACGCTGACGCTGGCGGGCACGGGCACATCAGGCGTCGGACTGATCGACAACCTCGAGTTGATCCCGCAGACAAGTAGCATCATCCAGAACGGCGGCTTCGAGAGCGCCGCAGGCTGGTCGTTTTTCGCTGACAAAGTGAGCCAGCCGAAGGCGGCGGCGTGGTACAACGAACTGTCGTCGTCGAACCACTACGGAACGGCGATTTATGACGGTGTGCGGCGTCTGCTTCTAGTTCAAACCGGTGCAGCCTTCCAAGACATTCAAATTCCCGCACCGGGCCTCTACCGGCTGGTATTCCACGCCGCCCAGCGGTGTCCGCTGACCTACGGCAATGTCTACGGACACAACCCCGTGCGGGCGTGGCTGGCCCGTGACGGTGCGACCAACGTGATCGGCTGGACGCGTGTTGACGACAATGCCATCGTCCGACGGGAGTTCCTGTTCAACGTGGCGGTGGCAGGAACGTATCGCTTCGGTCTGCAAGGCATGAGCGACAACTCACCCCAGTATCCGGGAACCGACCAGAATGCTTTGATCGACGGCGTCTCAATCGAGCCCGCATCCGATCTCGCGCCGGCCGACATCCCGCTACCCAAAAACCTGTCGATCAATGTCGCCGAAGGCGCATATCTTCAGCTTTCCTTCGCGAGTACGCAAAAGGTCGAGCGCGTCAAGCTAGGTGGACATTTCGCCGTGGGTGTCATCAGTCAGGAGACATATCCCGACGCGATCATTGGCCCCGGTGCCTTGTATACCACGCCTAAAGGATCGCTCATGATGCTTCGTTGACGCGTGTTCGGGTATTATGGACGCAGCACCTGCTCAAGGAAGCGGTAGATCTGCTCGTTGGATTCGGCGTTGGGTGCGTGTTTCGGGCGGTTGGTCATGGCCACGCGATTCGTCGCACCGAGCAGCGTGTTGACTTGGATTGCATGGCGCAGCGCGTTCCAGCGCTCGGGCGGATCCTCCGCGCCGCCGGAAACCAAGAAAGGCCGGGGCGCCATCAAGGCGTGCAGGTCGGTCAGGTCGAACCCCTCTTCGCGCAATTTGAGATAGAGACCGCGCCCGGGGTTTTCCGGCGTCATCATGCCGCGCTTGCGCCACGGCTTCGGATGGTAGCCCAGATACTACGGTTCCCAATAGTTGATCGAGGGGCGGTCCTCCCTGAAGACAATACCCGGATCGGACCAGACGCCGCAAGCGAAACGGTCGTACAGGCACGAGGCGAACATCGCCCACTTGCCGCCGAATGAGTGCCCGACGATCCCGACGCGCGCGGGATCGACGCACGCCTCTTTCACCAGCGCTTGATACGCATTCGCCGCAGCATAGGCCAGTATTGAGAGCGGCTGCACCGTCGCCTCTTGCAGCGAAGGCCAGTAGAGCGCGAACTCGTTGCGCTTGGAGGCTTCGCGCGTACCGATCGAGAGCGTCACGAAACCGCGCCGCGCAAGCTGGATCGCAAAATCGCGATAGGGCTTGCCGTCGATCCCCACCGCCGTCTCAGGCTCATAAAACACCGTCACAACCGCCGCGCGCGGTCCCTCGCCATCGGGCACCAGCAGATACCCGTCCGTGCTCTCTTGCGGTAGCCAGTTGAAGTGCACGGCGTGCCGTACAAAACCCTCGCACCGCTCGCTCCCCTGCACGCGCAACGTCTGATTGGTGATCAGCGACGGCCACACACCCATGCGCCCATGCCACGTACGCAGAATTTCTTCACGGCGACGCGACCACGCCGCCGCATCGCGTACCGGCGTGCCATCGTCGAAGCGCAGCGGCGAGCGATAGGCGTCTGACGCATCGACTAAATCCGGCGGCGGCGCAAAGGCCGATGGCGGCAAGCCCGGCCCGTGCAACGCGGCGAAGGCCAAGTCAAGCGCCTCAAACCCCTGCGTATCGAGATCCAGAACCAGCGGCACGAGCGACGGTTTTTCGTTGGTCCAGAGATACGGATAGACGGCATAGGTCGGCAGATACGCGACAGTCGGCACGGCCTTGGGCCACGCGGCGCCGACCACATGCGCCGTCTCTTGATCGTAGAGCGTAACCAGCGGCGCGATCCACTCCACAGCTTCGGGCGTGAAGAGGGTCGTGTTGCTGGGAATGTGCCACCCCGCTTCAAAGCAGGGGTCGCGCGCCAGACGCCGGCGCGGCCACGCTCCGGCCTGCAACGAAAGCGTTGCATACGCATTGGTGGCGACGGGCAGACGTGTCCATGAGTACCAGAGCTTGCCGGGATCGTAACGCTTCACCGCCTGCGCCGGGAAGTCGCAGAGACGGCGGTCGGGCGGCGCACCGCCCACCCAAACGATCTTACCGCCGGCCTTACGGTACGCTATCAATTGATCCGTCAGCACCGACGGTTTCAGTGTGAAATAGGTGGCGGTCCGTTTCGCGAAAACAATCACCTGCGGGATACGCGCCGCGTCGATCCCTTCCGCCATCACCATGCGTACGTCAACCAATGCGGCGTTCTTGAACTGACGGCGCAAATGATGGACCGTCTGTGCCGCCAACACGCGATCGTTGAAGCCGAACATCCCCTCGTCCATGCGCCACGTGGGCTCCACAACCACACCGACAAACGGACGGTCCTGGTGCTGCGGCTCCATCAAGCCCTCTGTCAGCGAGTCATCCTGCAGACGGCGCGTGACCGTGAAGGCCGAACAGGCGTCGCGGTAGCGTTGCCGGATCGCATCCGTGACATCGGGGAGTTCTCCGTCGGCCGCGGCCAAGCGTTGCGCCGCCATGAAATCGCCCAGTATACGCTCCACCGCCCAGCAACCGAGCACGGCAAACTGCGCGGCGAGCGCATCGCGGCTGGCAGTATCTTTTTTTTCGATCCACGTGCACGCATGTTGCAGGATCGGCACACCGCGCGGCGCGCACACCTCAACCCCGTGAATCCCCGACAGCATGACCTCCAGCACTGCATCGGTTGCGGAACGCCCAGCATCGGCCACGGTCACCTTGTCAAGATGCGCCTGCCAGATGGCGCGTGTCTCGGGCGTCGAGTCAACCCAACTCAAATCCAGACCGCCGATGGGCTTGCCGTTCGGCAGGCGGAACGCCCAGTCGCGGTCGCTCCAGCCGTAGGTGGCCAGATGCACAATGGGATCGTGGTTGCAGGCGACCATGTCGGCGGTGGAGTGCGCCAGCGCACCCAGCCAGAGAGAGACGCTGTCGGCGCGATTTTCGCGCAACGCCCGCGTCAGCAGCACGAAAGCCACAGCACGGCCCTCGTCCGCGTGGAACGCCCCGCTGTCCCGCATGTTGCGCGCCGCGAGGAACGTCAGATCTTCGGGCGTCACACGCGGGTTCTCCGCAAAGGCCGTGCGCACGTCCGGATAAAAGTTGTCGCGGCAGAACTGCTCCAGCCGCTCGCCCTGCAAGGTCGTGCGCCACGGCTCGGGCAGACGCGCCGCGACCGCGCGGGCCACAACATTGTGACCCGCGCCCC
>JAKJHA010000229.1 GCA_022704125.1 Verrucomicrobiota bacterium
GGCGGCGCCCGCCGCCAGCGCGGCTGCGGCGATGGCAGTGGCTATGGTTATTACGTTGTGTTTCATCTCGTTCCCTTCACTCGGTCCTCCGGCAGGGAAAAGGCGCGGACCCCGCTCCGTGCCACCTACGAGGTACCGTCAAGGACCTTTGGAGAAGCCCGGCGACGAGGCCGCGCCCGATCGGGCGCGTCCCCGTGCATTCCGCTTCTCCTAGAATTTGACGGTTTTGGTAGGAAGCGTTCTGCGCGAAAGCGCAAAAATCAAATCAGTCTATGGGGTTCGGTTCTCTTCTCGTTCTCCGGTTCTCGCTCTTCTTGTCCGCCAAGCGGCTCTCGTTCGCATGCGGCCTACCGACTACCATCCAACAACAACGCCGCATTCCATCGTTGAGTGCATTTTATACTCACTGGCAGATAGAACGCAAGGTTGAAAAATTTAAATTCCGTGCGCGTTTGGCAAACCCTGCCAGTCAGCAGCCAGCGCAACACGGGTCGTTGGTTGTCGGGGTTTATATCGCTTGCAACTCGACGCCGATCATAGTGAGTGAGGAACGGGGGCTTACGCTCAGTTATTGGGGTCGCAGTTGTTGGGTCGTAGTTTGATATTAGACATTTCGTGTTTTCGGTCACGCCGCCCATCCTTTCGGCGGTGTCTCATTCGCCTTGCCACGGCGACACCTTACCACACCGCGAAAACGCTTTGTAACCCTCGACTGTCTCATGTCAAAACACGCCCTCGTTTCTCACCTTTACGGCAACGCCACCCTGACCCTGAAGAAGCGCATACCGGGTCCACTTTCCAGCCAAACCCCATCCGTCAGGTTCGTCTTGCCTTCGACCGTGTAGCACCGGGCGACCGGGCCGAGATCCGGCGTCCATGTGACCTGCGCCGTCCCGCCGTCAACAGCGATGTGGGCGCGGAGGATGGAGAGCGTGTTCGTCGGATCCGAACCGGTTACATACTCTTGCCAAGTCGTATGGCCGTCGCCGTCCACGTCGCCCAGCGCCGCCGACTCGTAATTGCCGCCAGCCGCTGCCAACGCTGAAGGATACAGATCCAGCCATGCGAGGGGAACCGGCACCGGGGTCGACAGTGTCACGGGTTCTGTCGCGACTCTGACTCTAAACTGAACTTCATCAAAACCGCCGTCCTTGTCTTCTGCTATCATTCTAACCACCCGGTCACCCACGTTGGCATACGTATGCTCGATCGTGCCGCTTGCCCCCCAAGCCACCGACCACGTATCATCGCCGAAGTACCATGTGATCTTCATTCCGCTTCCCACATCGGCACCGCTGTCCGCTGCGGCATCCGTTACGTTCCAGAAGAAGGAATGCGGCTGCCCGCACTGGACGAAGAACGACGCGGGCAGCGATGCGATGCCACCGGCTGGCTCAACAATCACGGGGGCCTCGTTTAGGACCCGCACCGCAACCGCGACCAAAGACAAGTAGTGGTGCTGCGCGGCAACCGGCGACACAACCACTGGCGTGACCGTAAAGCCATCCGTTGCCGAAAGATCCGTGCCGTCCAGAGGGCCAATATCGACAACCCGCTCTTCCGTACCGGCCGCAAAGACCAAGTTGGTTTGCGACAAGCCAAGGCAACCATTTTGCGCATTGGCATCCGGCGAAAGATCCAAGCGTACCGTCACAGCCTGCGCATAGGGCTCTGAGAGTCTGACAATCAAGCGTTTCTTTATATATGCCCCTGTCCCCGCGAGTTCCGAAACCGGCTCCGTGGGGACGAACACCTTCACGCTAGGCGGCACCCCCGCAGCCCCCAGTTCGCTGATCACCACCTCATCCACGCAAGCCCGCCCCGACGATCCATCCGCCGCAACCACCAAGCGGATCGCGTCATATTGCACCGGCGTCGCCGGTACAAATCGGTAGGTTCGGTATGGAACGTGCGCAATGCCGGAGAACGCGTGTACCTCAAACCAACTCTCGGCAGGCGCATCCCAGCCGTTGGTCGACGCATACACCGTGATCCGCGCCGGAGACGCCACGTCGTAGGCGCGGGCCATGAATGTGAGCGACCCCAACGGGAAGGAGAGCGCTGGCGATTGCAGGAAAGGCTGATCACGATCTTGAATCGGATCCGTATCCGCCGTCTGACTGTTGAAATTCTGGTACTCCGCGCGCGCGGTCCAATAGGTGCCGGACACCTCATCAAACAAGACCTCCACACAACTGCTTCCGGCCGTTGCGATGCGGATGCGGTGATTCGGCGGCACGGCACCGCTGTCACACGTGCCTGTCAGCGGCAAGGGAGAAGGTACCGTCTGTGATGCGTCGCTCCAATACACCGGATCGGGCAGGAAGGCATCGGCGACCGCGTCATACTGGCCTTCGCCGCGCAGGTAGAAGCAGATGTTGGTAGGAGCTCGGCCCGCAAGCGGGATGATACCGCGCCAGCGTCCGGTTTCAAGCGGCGTCATAACCACCGTCGTCTGTTCGGCGCCCGGTTCGCCGACCACCAGCAGCATCTCGCCAAAGGACGAGGCCATGGGCCGCAACCGCGTGTAAAACTCGCGCCCGCCCTCCACCGCCGTGTCGCCGCGCAAAATACGGGGCGACAGCCACTCCGTCGTGTACGCATAGCCCGAGCCCGTATAATCAAGGTGCCTATAACGATACCCTTCAAATTCACATTCAAAGAAATACTCCAGATCGCCGATATCGGCCTGCGCGGGCAAGGTCGCCTCATACATCTCGCCATCGCCGACGCCCGACCCCGCAACATAGCTCATCGGTACACTGGCCCATGCGTTGGACATCTGGTCCAGATACCGCCATCTATAGTGAACCGTCATCGCGCGGCTCGTATGATCGGTCCGTTCATTCCAGTTTGTCCCCACGCAACTAACTTCGCACCGGATCACACACGGCTCACCGGTGGCGGGATACCCCGGCTTGAAGACCGCGGCCGGACGAACCAACACGACATCCGCCGGGGGATATGAGGCGCAGATGTTGTCGATCGCGGTAAGCGCATTGTCTAGCGGTTGTGTAGAGTATACGCCTCCCGTTCTACGAATACGAAATCTGGCCGGCGTACGACACTGCAACAACCGTTGATAGCGCGTAAAATCGTTAGATGACGCCGCCGCAAGGGGCAACATGTCAAGGACTTGCCAATTGTATGAAAACTGATCTGACTCGACCGGATACATGACATTTGTGACGCCGCCCCCCAGATACAGATACTCCAGCATATTGGTGGCGATCTCAACGGTGATTTCAGTCGGGTAGGATGAGAACACGTTGATGGCCTCAAAATAGAGGGTGCCGATACCCTCCGGGTAGAACGGGCTTTCGATTTTTGCATCCAAGGTGTTTTGCAAATTCGCCTGCCAGTTTGTCTGGATCGTGGGGTTGTAAGAGAGCGGCGGAATGAAATTAACGCCCTGCCCCGTCGGCCCCGCCGATGTGCCTGTACGGCACGCCGTCAACCGCCATCCCGCCGCATGATAGTGATTCGTTCCGGGCAGCAACATACGGCGCGCCGGCGGGAAATTGGCGGGAGCAGGTCCCTCATGCGTCCAGTTCGGGTGATAGTACGAACCGGCATGCCAAAACACCCATTCGTTAAACAACATGCGCCGTTCGATGGGAAGCGTCACCGATTCCTGAGCGCTACTCATGCTTACGACTGCAAAAAGAATGATACCCACCCCTACCAACGGATTACGCATACGCACCTCCAGCACATCTCGGTTTCGGTGTTAACGTCGTCGCCTTTCAGCGCAAGTCTCTCCCCACAACAAGCTTGGTGTAATGGTAGACCAGCGACAGATGGGAAGTCAACCGGTTTTACGTGGAAAGGGAGTGTCCGATTGGTGTATACTCGCCCGCAAAAAAGGAACGCCCCGTATGTTCAAAACCGGCATTCTCAACCCCGCACTGAACGGTCTGTTCAGCCGCGCACGCAACACCAACACCCTCGTCATCGCCGACCGCGGATTCCCGTTCTGGCCGATGCCCCTTGAATCTGCCTAAGATGTGGATTCCCTACATCCTGATCTCTGCCGTGCTGCTGGCTGCCTACGACACGGCCAAAAAGCATAGCGTTCGCGCCAACGCCGTCATGCCCGTGCTTGTCTTAGGCACGGCATGTGGGGCACTCTTCTTTGCGTTGGCGCTGGCGGCTGCCGGCCGTCTGTGCGATGCCCTCGTCATCTCGCACACGGGCTTTTGGCTGGTGGCCGTCAAGGCGGTGATTGTCTCGGCCTCGTGGATTTTTGTCTACTATGCGATACGGGCCTTGCCGCTCTCGATCGTCGCGCCGATCCGCGCCTCGTCCCCGCTCTGGACACTGGCCGGTGCGCTGTTGCTTTTCCATGAGATTCCGACTCCGCTACAAGCGCTCGGCATGGCGGTGATTCTCGTCGGTTATTGGCTC
>JAKJHA010000230.1 GCA_022704125.1 Verrucomicrobiota bacterium
CACCGAAGCCTTGCTGCGCAAAGCTTTGAGCAGCAAGTAAGCCGCTGGCCCGTTCAGGCCATCGTACTGCCCTTGGGCTTCACGCCGCCGCCATTTCGCGCGGCCCAGTCGGCTTGTCGCGCCACCCCCATCAGGATCGCGACATCATCATCCGAATACACACCGCGTGAAAAAATCCGCTGCACGCCCTGCATCATGTGGTCGGCTTTATCTTCCTTCATAAACCCGATCCGCAGCAGCATCTCGCGCCACATCTCCGCCAGTTTGAGCTTACGCGCGGCGGAAGCCGGCGCGGACTTTTCTACCGGCGGCTCATAAGAACCCACCGCGCTGTATAACTCGTAACAACAGAGCAAGACTGCCTGCGCCAAGTTCAGCGAGGTGTAATCGGGATGCACGGGAATACGGATGAGATGGGTACAAAGCCCGATCTCCTCGTTGGACAGCCCTTTGTCTTCACACCCGAAAACCAACGCCACCTTTCCGTTCGTCGCCAGTCGCAACAACTCCGGTGCCGACTCGCGCGGGGTCTTCACATGTTGCCGGTAGAGACCGCCGCGCGCGGTAGTCCCCACCACAAAGGCACAGTCGGCCACCGCCTCGGCCAGCGTGGCGGCCTCGCGCCGCGCGTCCAAGATGTCAGCCGCATGCACGGCCATCCGCGACGCATCGCTAGGATCATCGCAAAGCCGCGGTCTAGCCAACACCAACTCACGTAGTCCCATGTTGGCCATTGCGCGGCACACCGATCCGACGTTGCCGTGGTAGAGGGTACCCACCAGCACCACGCGGATGTTTTGCAAAACGTCTTCCATCATCGCTCTTCGTGCTGGCTGCTGACACACAAACCATCATCGGTGAAAAGATTGAAAAACCAGACTGTTGTGCCTTCGGGAAGTTCAGCCTCCAACGTCCCGTCCGCCGATGCGTTCCCGTTGACCGTGACGGGAGCGGCCTGCCAAACGCGCTCTTGCCACTTGCCTGTATGCGTCGTGGTGTTGAGTTCTGCTTTTGCGACCTTACGACCGTTGGCGTTGAAGGCGGCTCTTGCTGTCCGGCCTTCGCATGCTGCACGGGTGAAGACTGGCAACGGCCGGGCACCGCGTGTCATGCTATCGGCAAACGCCAGGATTTCGGCGGGGTTTTCACCGGCGGCGCCGTGACCGTGCGGCATGCGCAGCCGTACACAGAGCGTAGAGGGGGCTTTCAGTGCGCGGTAGCTTTTCTGGAGCGAATCCATCGGGTAGGCAAAATCATTGCTGCCGGTCACCCAGAGAAACGGCATTTTGGCGTGCGGCAGATACACCGAAGGATCCCACAACCCCAGCCACTTTTCGGCGTTCACCCTTGTTATGCGTTGAAACACGTTGAGCCAAGCGGAGTTGTCGCCCAGAAAACCGCAGCCGTACACCGGCACGGCAAACGCGAAGCGGTCGTCCACCGCAGCCACGATGCAGGTGAGATAGCCGCCCCATGAGATACCGGTCACCCCGATCCGCGACGTATCGACCTCCGGCAATGCACGCAGCAGCGAGTGGCCGCGCACGGCAGCCGCCACCGCATGATAGGTCCATTGGTCGGTAATCGGATCGTCATAGTTGTCAAAGCCCCCCCACCCCGGCGGCCCGGCCCAAGCATGCCGCCGATGGCCTTTCTGCTCCTCGCCGTAGGCGTTTCCGCTGACCGCCCCACAGGTGTCCATCGACACCGCCGCGTAGCCGCGACTGTTCCAGAGCTTGACCCAGCGCACAAAGGCCGAACCACCGCCACCGTGGATCAGCACGATGCCCGGCACCTTGTCTGTGGGCGAGGCCCCGACGGGAAGTCCGTAATAGGCAAACACGCGCGTGGGGCGTCCTTGAGACGGCTCGCCTTCGTAAAAGACGGTCTTAACCCCGTTGGTGGCAAACTCCGCAGCCTCGAAAAGCTGTGGCGCCTGATAGAGCACCGCGCGATCCCAAGGACCGACCGGCCCGCCATAAAGCCACTGGAACGCCGCCAGCGCTAGGCATACGCTAAATGCCGCAACTCGATTCATATTGGTCGTTTCTCCAAGAGCCGGAAGATTCATCAATACTGCCCCCTCACGCCACCGTTTCGCACGCGCCGGGTTCAGCCGCATCCGGCCGCCACGTCAGCGCTTCGCCGATGCGCAACGCGGCGACATCGAGACATCCGGCCTCGCTCTCCAATACGCGCGCTGCACGCCATCCCCCCCCGACCATCAGTCTGCCGGGCGGCACATTTTGGACCACACGCGTTACCTGCCAGGCCCGGTCCAAAAACACCAGATCAATCGCGAACCGCATGCCGACTGTATGCACAGCACCACAACGCTCAATCAGCAACGCCGCATCCGGTCCTAATGCGCGACGCCCCAGCAGACCACGCAACCGCGTAAGCCACGTCGCGGCGCGCGCGGTCCGTCGCACCCAGACCTCGTCCCCGCGCATCATGCAGCCATATTCCACAACCACCTCGGGTTTATCGCTCCAGTTTGATCGAGCTGCCGAACGCGGGGAGCAATGCTGGCCACGGCGGCCGTCCCGCACGTACGCGGTTCAAATCGGCGAGCAAGAGTCTCCAGTCGCGATGGCGATTTTCAGGATCCTTGGCCGTCATTTTTTCCAACAACAGGGCGAATGAGGTCCCCAGATTCTTGGCAATGCTCCGCGGATCGGGTGCCTGCTCGTTGCCGACATGACAACGCAACATCTCGTCGTCACTCTTGCCCTGAAAGAGCATGCGTCCTGTGACCATGTGATACAGCGTGGCACCTAACTCGTAGATGTCCGAGCGGCAATCCATCTTGTCGCTGCCGTAGACCTGTTCGGGAGACATGTAAGCGGGAGTGCCGAGGACCTCATCGGACTTACTTTTTCTTGCGCTGGCCAACAATGTCACCGACCGGCTGAGCCCGAGATCGGTGACTTTCACCGTCCCGTCCGCGTCGGCCATAATGTTGTCGGGTTTGATATCACAATGCACCATCTGGTAATGGGTCCACGCGTAGTCCATCGCCACTGCGACGCTTTCGGCGACGATCAGGGCGTCCTCCTCATTGATTTGGCCTTTCCGTCGCAACAAGTCGCCGATGGTGTAGCCGTCCACCAACTCCATGACGAAGTAATAGACGCCATCGGAAAAATTCGCGTCATAGACCTGCACAATACCGGGATGCTTTAACTGCGCCGCAGCGCGCGCTTCCTCGCGGAAACGCTGAATGTCATCGGGATCCGTGGCAAAGGACGAGGAGAGAATCTTGACCGCCACATAACGGTCAAGCGAGACCTGGCGCGCCTTCCAGACCGACGCCATGCCGCCGCGTCCCAGAAGCCCCAGCACCTCAAAATTAGGCAATTTAAAAGCGGGTATATGACTCATCGGGACTGCGCTCCTTCCCCCTGACATGCTGAACACAGCACCTGGGCTTCTCCTTTGCATTCTGGACACGGCGTACCTTTCACATCGCCCGTCCCCTTGCATCTTCTACACTGCATCAGGCCGGTCCCCGTACACCGCGTGCAACGCGGCGCCAAGCCGCTGCCGTCACACTTCGAACAGGCCACGCTTCGGCTGCCCTTGCAGGTCGGGCATGGGATATCTCCCAGCCCGTCACAGCGCGGGCACTTCTTGACCGCCTCCTCATTCATCCGCTTCTCTTTTCGCGCGCCTGATCGACGTGTCTCTTTGAGCACCCCTTGGTTGCACCCCTCAAAATCGCACGGTTTCCAGCCGCTTCCGCGGCAGGCCGTGCACGCCTGGCGTGCCGTTTGACGACACTCGCTGCAGGGCATCGGCATACCGGTCATAACCAGCGCGCGCTGCCGGTTGGAAAGCAACTTGTCCAACGCGGGCGGCACCAAGACACGCCCGACCTTGACATCGCCGGCCACCATCTGCCGCTGCTCGAACTCCGCCCGTCCCTGCAAGAGCTGCATCTTGGCCTTCGACACCTCTTTGAGTCCGGGGAGGGTGCCGGCCCCTTTGCACGTGGGACAGGGCACGCCGGGAACAGTTTTGTGCCCTCTGCTGGAATCAACCTTACCGAGATCGATCTGATAACGCCCGCTACCATTGCACCGTCTACAGGGTACCGTCCCGCGCTGCACTAGATTCAGCGTACGTGTGTTGCCCGCCAGAATCGCATCACTCACGGTGTCCGGGAAGGTCCCCGCCGGCACAAGCCGCATCAGTGCCATTGCATTCTGGTAATAGCACAACGCCAACTCCGGCTGCTTCGCCTCCAGTTCCCGGGCCTGACGCACATTGGCCTCCACGATGCCCGCCGCCAGACGCCCTACTTCCGACTTGTCATCGGCCGGTGCAGCCGGCTGCCCGACCGCAGGCGACGGCGTGTCAGCCTTCGGCTTGGGCAAAGCCTCCTGACAA
>JAKJHA010000231.1 GCA_022704125.1 Verrucomicrobiota bacterium
ATGCGCGAAAGCGCAAAAATCAGCGTGTCGAGGGGTCTTTTCTATCTCATGCGTTCGTTGCTCAGGCTGGAACGTTCACCGTGAACGATCTGCCCCGGATCATACCCTTTTCAGGCCATGGCCGCAACCGGTTTTTTGAGCGGTTTTTGAGTGATCGCGTAGTCGCCGCCGCATCCCGCCATAACCCCTCTCAGGGACGAGAATGAAAACAATCTGCTTTTTACCGCGCTTGTCGATCTGTAACGCACTAATGCTATTGCCACCGGGCGCATTTCTGTCGTAAACTGCGTCCATGATTAGACATAGTTTCTTTTGTTGTCGGGTCGGGTTCTGCGTCCTGTTCGCAAGCGGTTTTTCCCTGTTTGCTTCGGATGCAAAGCCTTCGGTGCGTGTCGTGTTTCCAGCGTCAGGCGCATGGGTGTCAACCTCCTCGCAGACCTATCTGATCGGTTCTGTCACACCGCCTGACACGCCGCTGACGGTCAACGCGCAAACCGTGACCCCGTGGCGCACCGGCGGCTTTATCTGCATGGTCAAGGTCGTTCCCGGCACCAATACGGTCGTCCTGCGTGCCGGTGCCACTGAGCTTCGCCACACGTTCCGTACACCTGATTCCGCCGCTCGTCCTGATGACGAGGTCGGTCTGCGTGCGCTCGAACCGGTGCAGCCGCTCGGCGTCTATACCGGCGAAAACGTGCGCCTCGTCTGCCGCGCTCCGGCCGGCCGCCAAGTCTTTGCTGCCGTCGGCGAGCGCACGGTGCCCTTGGTGCCTGATGGCGCGACCCCCTCCCGTTATACTGCGACGATCTCCTTCCCCGCTCCAACCGAGGACGTGCCGGTGGTTTTCTATGCGGATGGTCTCGCGGATGCCCCAGCCGCCTCGATCACTGCGTGTGCGGCGTGGCCCGCGCATACGGTGACCGGACCGCTCTTTGCCGCGCGCGCCCGTACAGAACCGGGCGGGGGCGATACCGCCGCCTTCCTGACGCCCGGCCTGCATGTGCAAGGTGCCGGTTTTGTCGGGGGGCATACCCGCTTCTGGTTGGAAGGCAAGCGGTGCTTCACCGACAGCGGCCACCTTGCCGCGGCGCCAGATGTCCCGCTGCCGCCGCGGGATCTCGTCCCGCCTGACCTGACCGCCGGCTTCGCCATGCGCCCGCCGGCCGGCCGTCCACCCGCCGAGATTCTGATCGTGCTGGACCCCGGCCACGGCGGCCCTTCCACCGGTGCGATCGGTCCCACTGGCGTGACCGAGAAAGAGGTCAACCTGAAACAGGCCCGCCTGATGCGCGAGGTCCTTGAACGCGCCGGTTTCCGCGTGCTCATGACACGCGACAGCGATGTTGATGTCGATCTTTACGAGCGCGTGCGTATCGCCTACCGCGCCAAGGCCGACGCCTTCATCTCAGTGCATCACAACGCGACAGCCGCGCACACCGATCCGCGCAACGTGCGTCACATCTCCACCTATGCGTGGAATGCGATCGGCCTGCAACTGGCGCGCGCGCTCCACCCCAAACTCGCCGCCGTGACGCCAATCGCCGACCGCGGCGTGATGGCCGCGAGCTTCGCCGTCTGCCGTAACCCGGCGATTCCCTCCTGCTTGCTTGAGTTGGACTTCATCAACTGCCCCGAGGGCGAAGAGGCTATCCAACGCCCCGAACAGCAGCGCCGCGTGGCCGAAGCCTTGTTGGAGGGAATCCGCGCGTGGCTGGCGTCGGGTGAAAACTAATCCTGCCCATGCATCACAAAAATGTGGCGTGAATGGCATATTTTTTCTATGCTTGGCGGGGTGTGAGATAGGTGGAAAAGTCAATTGTCGGCCGTACCCTCGCGGGAGCAGCCGTGATGTATGGAGGCGTAAGGATGAAGATGGATATTGTTACACGTCGGTGCTTGACTGCGGTTATCGCGGCGATCTGCATGAACGCGAACGCCACGCTCGTCTGTGACGGCTTCGACACGGCACACAACTTTCTGACGAACGGTGTGACCGGGACGATCTGGGACGGCTTTCTCGTCAACTTCACTAACGGCAACACGGTCGTCACACTTGCGGACGCGAACACCAGTTCAGAGCAATGCCTGACCTTCCAGTCGGCCAAGGGCAGATGGGAGCATGGTAACGCCGACGGCATCCTGCTTTTCAAGATGGCTACCGGTGATTTTGATGCCCAGGTACGGGTTGTCAGCATGAACAACGTGCAGTGGCACGATGCGGGGCTCATGGCGCGTGTGCCGGAACCGGACGATGCGGGGCCCGGCGAAGATTGGGTCACCATCAAACATGCAGCGTTTAGTAATCAAAACGGCCATCGTAGCGTCGACAACGGCGTGACCAGCACGAAGGAGGCCGCCGGTCTGCAACCCTGGTTGCGCCTGGTCCGCAGTGGTAATCTCTTTACCACTTATCGCAGCCAAGATGGCGTGACATGGACGCTGGTCGGCGAATCCGTGCGCAACGACATGGACGGACTGGCCGTTCAGGTCGGCATCTGGCACGCCACCTTCAGTGACAACTCAGGCACCGCCGTGTTCGACAACTTCACGCTGCGGAGCCCCACAATCTGGCTCAGTGCCACCAACAGCAGTTGGGCCAGTGCCGCCGACTGGAGTCTGGGCGTGCCAAGCGGACAAGGCGATTGGGCGATCCTACCCAGCAACTTCATTGGAAGCGCCGCCATCACACTGGACGGCGACCGCCTCCTGGGGCGTCTCGCCATCGACAGCCCCGCGCTGTATAAAATTGATCCCGGTGCCCTCACACCCGACGCCGTCCTCGCTCTGGATGACACCGCCGCAGGCGCCCCAGTACAGCCCAGTATTGCTGTTCTGCGCGGCAACCACGCCGTCAACGTGCCGGTCGTCCTGTCGAACGGGATCAACGCATCCGTGTCGCTCAACACCGGCCTGACCCTCAACAAGAGCGTGTACGGCACCGGCTCTCTGATCAAAAGCGGCGCAGGCTCGTTAATTCTCGCCTCCACCAATCGGTATGACGGCGACACCGTGGTCAACGGCGGCTTACTCAAGCTCGTGCCCCTGCCGGACGGCACGCAGGCGTACTACACCTTCGATGATCCAAACCATCTGGGCGCGGACAGTAGCGCGCGCGACAACCACCTTGTCGCCGGTACCGGTTCGCCAACTTACTCCGATGCCGGTGTCTTCGGCGGTGCCCTCTACGTGAACGGTTCAAGCACATTGATCCGTCAAACATTCCCGGCCGGTGTGCCGACGGGGAGCACGCCCTACACCATCGCGCTTTGGATGCGCGACGACGGCTCGCCGAACACCGGCGGCTTCTGCGGCTGGGGCAACAACGCCAACAACCAGTGCAATAACCTCCGTCTTGCAGGCGCACACGGTCTCAAAAATTACTGGTATGCCAACGACTTTGAGGTAAGTGGCCTCAGCACCAACCTCAAAGATGGTGAGTGGCACCACATCGCCGTCACATGGGATGGCTTGACTCAGACCATGTATGTGGACGGGGTGCCGGTCAGAACCACGTCCCGTACCGGACTGAATGCGCAGGGTATCAATTTCGTGGTCGGCAAGACCACCAGCGATGTCGGTTTCAAAGGATACATCGACAATCTCCTCATTGCCGACCGAGCCTTCACTGCGGCGGGGATTGTGGCGATCATGCAGACCCTGATGCACAGCGGCAGCAACGGCCTGTTGCCACCGGAGGGTGCCCTGCATCTCGCTACCGGCGGTGTGCTTGATCTCAACGGCGCTGATCAATCGTTCAGCAGCCTGAACGGCGTGGGACGCGTCATGAACAGCTCGCCCGCTGCGGTCACTCTCACCGTCGGCAGTGGCAACACTGACTGTACCTTTGGCGGCACGATCGATGGACCGGTCACACTCGCCAAAATCGGCTCCGGCAGCCTGGCGCTGTCGGGCATCAACGGCCATCAGGGCGGTACGACTGTCGCGGCCGGCAAGCTGGTGCTCACCTCGCCCTCCATCGAATCGCTCTTGGCGACGAGCCACGCTTGGTTTGACGCGGCGGACTCCGCCACGCTCACCACTAATGCGGCCGGACAGGTCACATTGTGGGCAAACAAAGGGGCGGCTGGTGCCGCGCTGGATGCGGAGCAGATTGTATCCGGTGCGGGCCCCACGGTGACCCAAAACGCATTGAACGGCCTGCCGGTACTCTCGGTTGACGGCACCACGTCCTTGAAAACCAAAACCAATCTCGGCATTGCCGGCGCGGCCAACCGGACGCTTTTCGCCGTCGGCAACCGTCGCAACAACAGCTCGAATTTCATCGCGCATGTTGGCGGAAATACCGATAGAACCGCCTTCGGCCTGGCCAGCCAGCGGGAGCTTTTCTTCGCCTACACATGGGGCCCCAAAAACGATATG
>JAKJHA010000232.1 GCA_022704125.1 Verrucomicrobiota bacterium
CATTGGATCATGAAGAACGGCTGTGGGCTACGGGCAAGCCGTTCCGCTGGAGTACCCTCAATCAGCCGTTGCACGTGCTTCCGCAGAATTATCACGTCGTGCAGACGCTGTTCGCCAACGACAACTGGCGCAGCCACCGTGTCCGAGGGGTGTCGGCCATGTTGCCGTGGGACCAAGGCTCTTTCTGGCGGCGCATCGCGCCGACCGCCGAGGTCGCGGTCGAGACGCCGCTCAAAGGGCTCAAGTGCCCTGGCATCGTGCCGGACCGCATTCAGCCCGGCTCGCAATACATTCAGGATCTCGGGCCGCGTGACGCCTTTTTGCCAAGCGAAGTGGGTGTGGCCTTTTTGCGTTGGAACCAGCCGGATTGCGCATTTATCGCAGGGCCGGAAGAGGACCTGACTGCCAAAAACCATCTCTTCACGCCGGGCGCGAAGGTGCGTAAAAGCTTGGTGATGCTCAACGACCGCCGCCGCGAGCAGAACGTGGCTTGGACTTGGCGGCTCTGGCGCAAGGGCGAGAATCTGATGGAGCGGCAGGGAGATGCGCGGGTCGCCGTCGGCGGGCAAGCCGTTATTCCGGTGACGTTTGATTTCCCGAAACGTATCCGGGACGGCGAGCGTCTGCGACTGACCGCGATCTTCGAGTTCGCGGATGGCATGACGCAGGTCGATGAAATCGCGTTGCATACCGTGGCACCGACACAGCCGCCGCGCCTGACCGCGCCGGTTCACCTGATGGACCCGCACGGTCTGACGGCGCGCCTCTTTGATCGGCTGGGCGTACGCTACGTGCCGTTCGACGGCACGCACGCGCCTGCGACCAACGCGCTGGTCGTGATTGGACGCGAAGCGCTGGACGGCTCGGCTGTACCTTGGATGGCGCGCCTGAGCGAGGGGTTGCGGGTGCTGGTCTTTGAACAGCGCGCAGAGACGTTGGAGCGCGGACTCGGTTTCCGCATTACCGAACGCGGTGCGCGTTGCCTCTTCCCGCGTGCCGAACATCCCGTGACGCGCGGACTGGACGAGGCCGCATTCCGCGATTGGAGCGGTTCCGGCACGCTGGTGACGCCGTACCTGACCGGATTGCCCACCGTGGAGACGCATGATCCGCACGGTACGTGGTGCGGGTTCACCAACACGCGAGTCTGGCGCTGCGGCAACCGCGGCACGGTGGCGTCAGTACTGATTGAAAAACCGGCGCGTGGCGATTGGCGTGCGTTGTTGGACGGTGAGTTCGATCTGCAATACGCGGCACTGCTGGAGCATGTGCAGGGACGCGGCCGCGCGATCTTCTGTCAGTTGGATGTGACCGGGCGGACCGAGAACGATCCGGTGGCGGACCGGCTGGTCGTCAATCTGCTGGAGTATCTGGACCGCGTACCGACAACGGCTTGCCGCGAGACGGCTGTACTGGGTGCCGAGGCCGAGCGGCTCGCGCAGCAGCTCGGCGTGGTCCGGGGTAGGGCGGCCGGCGCGGGACGACGCCTGCTCGTGGTCAGCCCCGGCGCATCCGCGCCACCGCCGAATCTTTTCAAGGCGGTTGAAGGCGGACTGAACGTTGTGTGCCTGGGGCTGGCGGGCGATGAACTGAAGGCGTGGTGTCCGGTGCCGGTGACGACGGTGCGGACGAACGCCACGTTCACGCGGATTGAACAGCGGCCGCCCGAGTTGGACGGACTCTGCAACGCCGATTGGGCATGGCACGGGCACATCACGTTCGATGCGCTGGTGGTACCGGAGAGCGAGAAAGACACGTCGAGCCGCGCGTTGCGTGTGATCCGGCACGGCAAGGGGCGCGTGGTGCTCTGGCAGGTGCCGCCGTGGTTGATTGATGAGCAGGCCAAGCCGTATCTGCGTACCAGTAAACGACGTGCGAACGCCATGGCTGCGCGGCTGCTGGCGAATCTGGGCGCCGCGCTGGACGCGCCGCTTGCGGAACGCTTCACGAAGGTCGAGGAGCAGGAGTGGTTGAAGAGTTATTACCTTGATACACCCGAAGCAGGTGACGATCCGTACCGCTATTACCGGTGGTGAGCGCATAAAAAAGGAGGAGGCTTTTGCAAAACCCCTTACGTGCAGGTGTGGCACGGGCATCTTGCCCGTGTTTCATGGGCGGGACGCCCATGTCACGAGGTTTTTGCAAGAGCCTCGGAGAATAGACCGAGCATGAGAACAAACAGGACGAAGAGGGGGAAGCCTTCCTTTGTGGCCGGGGCGCGTATCTCGGTCGTAGCGTTTACAGTATCCATGCTGTTCCTCCCGGCGGATGTTTCCGCTATGGCCGCGAAGGCCAGACCGGCCGAAAATGTGATCATTGAATGCGACACCTTTTCCTATGAAATCACGGCCAAGGGCCAGAACGTCCGTTTCGTCGACAAGGCTTCGGGGAACGACTACCTCAAAAGCGGGGATTCGTACTGTGCCTATGCGAAAAAGGATGGGAAAACCTTTTACCCCTCCGCCGTTTCCATGCGGGAGGGGCTTCTCACCATCCAATTCGCGCATACGGACCTGTCCGCCGCAGTGAAAGTGTTGAGTCAGGAAGGACGGGTTGTCTACGAAGTGCAGGCCGTGTCCGGCGAGCCCGAATCGCTGACGTTCCTGAATGTTCCTCTGAGCCTGGTGGCCATGCCTTGGGAACCTTTTGCGGCCTGTGCACTCAAGCTGAATCTCTTCACGCATGTTCACCAGCTCCCGGCCTTACAGACCGAGCTTTGGGCGACCTGCTACAAGAAATTCGGTCTCAACGGAGCGAAGGCGGCGTTCATCGGAGTTCCGCAGAACCGCATCCTTCCGGTCATCCGCGACGTTCTGACGAAGGCCGCGCCGGAGATTCCGTTCAGTGACCAGGGCGGCGCTTGGGCGCTCACCGCAAAGGAAGGATACGGCTCCTATCTCATGAATTTTGGAACCCTGACGGAGCAAACCGTGGATCAGTGGATCGCGGACTGTAGACGCGTCGGTTTCAACCAGATCGACAACCATGGCGGTAGCCAAAACTTTTTCCTGTTCGGCAGCTTTGAAATGGACAAGAAAAGGTTTCCGGAAGGGTGGCAGTCGTTCAAGAAAATCGTAGACAAACTTCACGCGGCGGGCATCTCCTCGATCCTGCACACCTACGCATGCTACATCGCCCCGTCGTCGCGGTACGTCACACCGGTCCCGCATCCGGAACTCGACACCATCGCGACGTACACGCTTGCCGAACCGCTTTCTGAGGACGCGAAAGAGATCGTGGTGCGCGAATCGACGGCGGGCGTTTCACTCGACGTGGGTTATCGGGTCACGAACAACCGGACCTTGCGGATCG
The DNA here is from genome assembly GCA_022704125.1 of Verrucomicrobiota bacterium. GTDB lineage: Bacteria > Verrucomicrobiota > Kiritimatiellia > RFP12 > UBA1067 > DUPH01. The sequence continues at coordinate 3,313 of JAKJHA010000232.1, forward strand.
GCGACGAGATCATCAGATACAACGGGGTCACCACCAAGGCGCCTTTCACCTTTACTGGCTGCCAGCGCGGATACCACGGTACCCGGGTTGCGGCGCATGCGGCCGGGGCGCGCGCGGGACTTTTGACCACCTTCTGGAGCGGCCTGTATGTCCCGAAACCGGATTCTCCCCTCTTCGACGAGATCGCGAAAAACACCGCCGACGTGATCAATGAATGTTGCTTCGACGGCCTTTATCTCGACGCCATCGAGGGCATCCGCGACATGTGGGGTGAGGAGAACTACTGGTATTACGGCGACCGGTTCGTCTTTGAAATCGCCCGGCATCTCAAAAAGCCGGTCGGCATGGAATACGCCGGCATGATGCACGGCTGGTGGTTCTACCGTTCCCGCTATCAGGCCTGGGACTCTGCGACCCGCGGTTACAAGCGGTTCATCGACATCCACATCGCCGCCATGAAAGCCAACTCGGAATACCAGCACGGCCACTGGAACGGGAACCTGCCGCTGATCGAAAAATACGCCCCCATGGAGAGCTATCCGCTCTTCCTGCCCCTCCAGTTCGGCTGGTGGGGGTTGCGGACTTGGGACGGACCGAAAACGGAACCGACCTATTCCGACGACATCGAGTACCTCTGCTGCAAAATGATCGGGAACAACGCCGGACTCTCCCTGAACTGCCTCATCGACGAAAACACGCTGAGGGCGCATCCCGTCTACCGGGATTTCTTGGCGATGATCAAGCAATACGAGGAGCTGCGGCACCAGAACTACTTCAGCAGTGACGTCCGCGCGAAGTTGCGGCAGGTCGGGAAGGATTTTACACTTTTCCGCGAAGCGGATGGCCGCTGGAACTTCAAACCCGTCTCCTACCAGAAACACAAAGTGTGCGGCCTGCAACATCCCTCGGCGTCATGGACAATCGACAATGAGCATGCGGCGCAGCCCCTCAAACTGCGCCTCGAAGCCCTGGTGTCCGTGGCGCGCGATCCGTCTCCCGTGGTTCTTCTGGATGCGGAGAACACTGGGGAGTTCCGGGTTCGCG